>NZ_NHSG01000402.1:0-30858 GCF_020024005.1 Streptomyces purpurogeneiscleroticus | reverse complement strand
GTGGGATGGAGCTGACCATGCGGATCCTCCTCGATCGCCATGCGTCTGCCTGCACTGTTGACTGTTAACAGTCAACAGATGTCGTCGATACTGAGCGCCGATATGGCGCTTGTCAACGCTCTGGAAGCGCCTACTTCACTTGGGTGTTACACGTGGCCGCTTCGGCGACGGAGGAGGTGGCGGGTGTGCGCCGAGCCTGCATGATCGGGCGTTGACTGTTGACAGTAGACTTTCCGGGACCGTGGGTCGCCGTATCCGCGCAGGCGCCACCGCACAGCACTGAAGGGGGAAACGGCGTGACCGTACCGGCATTGCCGAATCTGGACCGGTCGACGTTGCGTGAGCGCGCTCTGGTCGCCTTGCGTGCCGCGATCACCACGGGCCGTTACCGCCCCGGCGACCACCTGGGCGAGGTCGAGATCGCCTCCAGCATGTCGGTCAGCCGCGGCACCGTGCGTGAGGCACTGCGGCATCTGCAGCAGGAGGGGCTGGTCGTGGCCGGCGCCCGCGGCATGCTGCGGGTGCGGGTCCTGTCACCGCAGGAAGTGCGCGAGCTGTTCCAGGTACGCGAAGCCCTCGAAGGGCTCGCCGTGGCACAGGTCATCGCCTCCCCGGACCGTGCGGCCGCGGTGGCGGCGCTTCGGGACGCGTTGCGTCGCCTGGACCAGGCTTTTGAGGTGACGGGCGACCTGGAGGGCCAGGTGGAGGCCGACCTCGCCTTCCACCTCCTGCTGTGCGAACTGTCGGGGAACTCCATGCTGGTGACGACGTGGCGCCACCTTGAGGGCCCGACGCGCATCGTGGTGATGAGCGCCGCCGGCGAGAAGCGAAAGCTCACCATGTCCGCGGCCCATCACGCCCCCATCGTCGACGCCATCGAACGCGGGGACGCGGACGCCGCACTCGCCATCCTGCACGAGCACATGAGCTCCGCCATGGCCAACCTGCAGGCTCCGGCCGGGGGAGGCACGGACTGACGGCTCATCGTTTGCCGCGAGTTGTGTGACCAGGGGGGCGGGTCAGCGGATCACTCCATACCGGGTACCGGTGTCGCTATTGGTCACTTAGTGTTCGGCGCATGACAGAACGACGTGCGATCCTCAGCGGCTCGACGTTCGAGGAGCAGATCGGCTATGCCCGGGCCGTGGTCGACGGCGACTGGGTGCATGTGTCCGGGACGACCGGGTTCGACTACGCCACCATGACGATCCCCGAGGATGTCGTGGCGCAGGCCGAGCAGTGCGTGCACAACATCGAGGCCGCGCTGACCGAGGCGAAGTGCACCCTCGCCGATGTGGTGCGGGTGCGGTACATGCTGCCCGAGCGGGCGAACTTCGAGCCCTGCTGGCCGGTACTGCGCCGCGCCTTCGGCGACGTGCGGCCGGCCGCCACCATGCTCGTGTGCGGCCTCGCCGATCCCCGTATGAAGATCGAGATCGAGGTGTACGCGCGGCGGGCCGTCGCGTAGCCGGAGACATCAGAGTTCGGTGTCACTCCATTGGTCCAGCAGGATGTCACCGGTGTCCCCGTCAGGTTCGGCCGTGCCGTTGTGCAGGGACTGTTCGGTCCAGATGACCTTGCCGCGGGCGGTGTAGCGGGTGCCCCAGCGCTGGGTGAAGCGGGCGACGAGCAACAGCCCGCGGCCGCCCTCGTCGGTGGTCTTCGCCCGGCGCAGGTGCGGGGAAGTGCTGGAGCCGTCGGCTACCTCGCAGATCAGGCTGTCGCGGTCGGACAGCAGCCGCAGCCGGATCGGCTCGGCGCCGTACCGGATGGCGTTGGTGACCAGCTCGCTGATCACCAACTCGGTGGCGTAGGCGATCCGGTCCAGGCCCCAGGTCTCCAACCGGCGGAGGGCTTCGGCGCGGACGCGGGAGACGGCCGCGGGGTCGGCGGGCACGTCCCAGTCCGCGACCCGGTCCGGGTCCAGCAGCCGGGTGCGGGCCACCAGCAGCGCGACGTCGTCGCTGGGGCGGGCCGGCAGCACCGCATCGAGTACCGCCTGGCAGGTTTCGTCCGGGGTGCGGTCGGCCGCGCCGGTCAGGGCCGTGCGCAGCAGGTCCAGGCCCGTGTCGATGTCGCGTCGGCGGTCCTCGACGAGCCCGTCGGTGTACAGGACCAGCCGGGAGCCCGCGGGCAGATCCAGTTCAGCGGTCTCGAAGGGCAGGCCGCCGCCCAGCCCCAGCGGCGGGGAGACCGGTACCTCTGGATACTGCACACTGCCGTCCGGATACACCACGGCCGGCCCCGGATGCCCGGCCCGGGCCATCGTGCAGCGCCCGGTGACCGGATCGTAGATCGCATACAGGCAGGTGGCGCCGGTGATGCGCTGCCCCTCGCCCTGGGCGTCCGCGCCCTCGTCCACGCGCTGCCCCTCGTCCCGGGCGGCCTCGCCGTCGTCGATGCGCGCGACGAGCTCGTCCACACGGCCGAGGAGCTCGTCGGGGGACAGGTCCAGAGTGGAGAAGTTGTGCACCGCGGTGCGCAGCCGGCCCATCGTGGCCGCGGCGTGCAGCCCGTGCCCGACGACGTCACCCACGACCAGCGCCACGCGCGCGCCGGGCAGGGGAATGATGTCGTACCAGTCCCCGCCCACCCCCGCCCGCGCGGGCAGGTAACGGTGCGCCACCTCCAGCGCGGACTGCTCGGGCAGCACGTGCGGCAGCAGGCTGCGCTGCAGGGTGACGGCCATGGTGTGCTCGCGGGTGTAGCGGCGGGCGTTGTCGATGGACACCGCCGCCCGGGCGGCCAGTTCCTCGGCGAAGGACAGGTCCTCCCGCTCGAACGGCTCGTTCTCCGAACGCCAGAAGTCGGCCTTCCCCAACACCACGCCCCGCGCCCGCAGTGGTACGGAAATCAGGGAGTGGATGCCGTAGTCCAGGACCCTCTCGGCGGACTCCGGGTTCCGCGCGCGCCAGTCGTCGGAGGCGGCCAGATCGGGCACGAGTACGGCGCGATCGCCCGCCGCACCGCCCGCCACGCCGTCCGCCGTACCGCCCGCCCCACCGGCGGCCACCGGGCTGCCGGGGCCGATCCGGATCAGCTCACCCACCGGGAGGAGGGGCGGGTCGTCGTGGATGCCGCGCAGGGCGGTGCGGCGCATTTCGGCGCTCGCGGTGTCCGGCTCCTCGCCGCGCGGAACGGCCTCCAGCAGTTCCACGGTGACGAAGTCGGCGAACAAGGGGACCGCCACCTCGGCCAGTTCCTCCGCGGTGCGCACCACGTCCAGCGTCGTGCCGATCCGCACCCCGGCGTCGTAGAGCAGTTGCAACCGCTCCCGGGCCACCTCGGCCCGGCCGGCCAGCGCCCGCAGCTCGGTGGTGTCGCGCAGTGTGGCCACACTGCCCGCCGGGCCACCGTGGCGGTCCACGGGCCGCACATTGACGGCCAGCAGCCGGTCGCCGGCCAGGTGGACCTCGTCGGTGACACGGCGGCCGGAGGCCAGCAGATCGGCGGTGCCGGGTGCCAGACCGAGGTCGGTGACCTGCCGTTGCTCCGCGTCCGGCGGCAGGTCGAGGAGTCGCCGCGCTTCGTCGTTGGCCAGCAGCAGCCGCCCGTCGCCGACGATCAGTACGCCTTCGCGTACCGAGTGCAGTACCGCGTCGTGATGCTCGTACATCCGGGTCATCTCGAGCGGGCCCAGTCCGCGGGTCTGGCGCCGCAACCGCCGGCTCACCAGCGCCGACCCGCCCGCTGCCAGGACGAGCGCGCACCCCGCGGCACCGAAGAGCACCGGCAGCTGCCGCTCCACCCTCTCGTTCACGTCCGCGACCGTGACCGAGGGCGAGACCATGCCGGCCACCGAGCCGTCCGGCCGGAAGATCGGCACCACTGCCTGGACGACGTTCGCCTCTCCTCCGGGCCGGACCGGCCCCCGGGCGTTCTCGATGGTGACGCGGCCGGCCAGCGACGGCCCGATGGTGCCGACGAACTTCTTCCCGACCTGCTCCGGGTCCGGGTGGGTGTACCGGGTCCCGTCCCTCTTGATCACGACGAGGGTGTCGAGCCCCGACCGCTGCCGGATCTCGTCGGTGCGCGGCTGCAGCACCGCGGTCGGGTCGGGGCCGTCCAGCGCCGCCACGATCCCCGGGGCATTCGCGAACGCCTCACCGGCGACCAGCACCTCGTCGCGGGCCGCCTCCGTGGCCTGGCGCCCGGCCTGCACGACCAGCAGCGCCGCTGTGACGGCGACGAGCAGTACCACCACCGCGAGCTGCAGCAGGAAGACCTGGCCGGCGACGCTCCGCGGACTCAGCACGGACCACCCGCGCCGCTCCCGTGACCGGTGCGGCCGACGGGAAGGCGGTACCGCGAACCGGCGGAAGAAACCGTGCATACCCATGAATCCAGTCTTGCCGATCATGGAGGGGGCGATTAAGGCGATTCATACGACCAATGGGCCACGAGGCCCAACGGCCACCGGACCCGCGCGGCAGGGCCTACCCGCCCGGGACAACCCCTCCGGGACGACCCGGGCCTATCCACCCGGGGACGAGGCCAGGTCCGCGCCGTCCTCGGACGCCTCGGCCTGTTGCCCGCCGCGGCGCGCGTCCCACGTGGCGAGGTCGACGACATGGTCGTCCGGGAAGAGGGCGCAGGTCCGGCCGTCGGCCACGAACACACTGCGCGGCGCGGTATCCAGCACCGACGCGGCGACGAACGTACCGACAATGTGCGTGAAGTCGCAGACCGCACCGATGCGGAACAGCGACCGGGATTCGGTGGTGACCTCGTCGCCACCGGCGCGCAGGACGATGCGCTGGTCGGCGGTGATGGCGCGGGTGGTGACGGCGACGGCGATGTTCTCCAGCCCGTCCGAGGTGACCGCGGCGAGGGCGCGTGCCCGCCCTACGGAGAGGCGTTCCAGCAGGAAGCGGTCGCCGCCGCGGCCGAGGATGACGGGAATGTCGCGGGCGCGGGCCAGCGGCAGGCAGGCGGCTTGGGGATTGCGTTCCACGGCGACCACCTTGATGCCGAGGTCGCGCAGCTGGGCGGAGAGGCGCAGGCCCACCTGGCCCAGGCCGACGACGATGACATGGTCCCGGCGCGGGATGGAGCGGGCTCCGAGGATGCTGGTCATCCGGTGTCCGGTGAACCGGTCGACCACGCTCGCGGTGAAGACGGCGGCCAGGACCAGGACGCCGAGCATGGAGACGGCGGAGAAGATCTTGTACCAGCCCGGGCCGTGCTCCGCGTGCGGCGAGGAGCCGACCGTGGTGAGCGTGCGGGCGGCATTCCACGTGGCATCGGGCCAGGGCTCGTGCAGCACGAGGACGCCGAGCGTGATGTCCACCGCCAGCGCCAGCAGCAGTGCGGTGAAACTCGCGACGAGCACCTTGGCGGATGTGCCGAGGGAGCGGAACCAGGACGCGAGGGTGGAGCGTGGCCGGTGGTGCGCGCCGGTGGTGAGGGACCGCCGGGGCAGGTGCTCGACGGCAGTGGTGACGCCTTCGCGGCGGACGCCGACGACGTCGCTGTCGAGGGGCTTGAGGATGGCGTACTGGGGCGCGAGGCAGCTGGCCAGCAGGCTGGGCACGACGGCATCGGTCATGCTCAGCACGGTGCAGTTGGGAATGGTCCTGCTGACCTCGTCGGCAACGGTGCGGTCGAAGAGGGTCACCACCAGCCGGACGCCGGGCTTGAGATGTTCGGCCAGCAGGGCGTAGCGGAGGGCGACGATGTCGTCGCGGGAGACGATGGCGATCGCGTCGACGGGGTGCTGCAGTCGCCGGCGCAGGGCGTCGTCGTCGGGGCGGGGCAGCCGGTACGCGGTGCCGCCCCAGCGCTCGACGCATGCGGCGGCCGAGCGGCCCAGGGCCTCGTCGTCCTCGATGAACACCACGCGCTGCCCCGCCGTGGGGACGTGCAGGCGTGCGTCGCCATCGGGTATCTGAGTTTCAGGGGATATCTGTGAGCTCAACCCGTCGGCCTTTCTGCAACGTCGGGGCCGGAGCTGCCCCTGGAGAGCCTGTCTTGGCGGGCCCGGCATTGCCTGGTCGAGGCGGGGTGCGGGATGTGGCACGGCTCAGCTCGTCCGGATCGCCTGCCTCGCCGTCACGTGCCAGAGGGTGCGGCACGGCCGAGGCGGCTGAGCTGAAGTGCTCCTTTTGTAACACGTTCCCGCGGGCAGCCGACTCCTCCGCATGTCACAAATCTCCCGGTGGGATTGGTACAGATGTCGAATGCGCCCGGGCCCGGAAGATGCGGGTGACGTCCGAGCTGCCTCCCATAGGCGGCGCTTATACGGGGCATCGATTTTTGGTCGTGGACCTCGCGTTGTGTGACCCGGTTCACTGTGGCTGCCAGTAGGCGTGGCGCTGATCGGGCTCGGCGTCACGTGGGTTACGGCCGCACGTGACGGGCGCGCCTCACGCGGTGCCGCCGCGCGGCGGGTTGGGGCAACACGCCAGGCCGGACCCTCTTCGTGCCTGGAGGAGGTTGCAATGACGCAGACCCCAGCACCTGCCGCAGCGGACGGCGGTACGCCGTCGAAACCGTGGTGGCGACAGCTGTACGTACAGGTGCTCCTGGCGATCGTCATCGGGATCTTCCTGGGCTGGCGGTGGCCGGATCTCGCCACCTCGATGGAGCCGATCGGGACCACGTTCATCGCGGCGATGAAGATGCTGATCGGGCCCATCGTGTTCCTGACCATCATCGGCGGCATCGCGGGCGTCGCGGATCTGAAGAAGGTCGGCCTGACCGGCATCAAGGCCCTCACCTACTTCCAGGCGGGCACGATCGTCGCGCTGCTGACCGGCCTGGTCGCCATCAACGTCTTCCGGCTCGGCGACGGGGTGCACGCCGACCCGGCCACGATCAGTACATCGGGCGAGGCCGACGAGTACATCAAGAGCGGTGAGCACCAGCACTGGTGGGAGTTCCTGACCAACCTCGTGCCGCACAGTTTCTTCGGCGCGTTCGTCGAGGGCGACATCCTGCAGGTCATCTTCCTTGCTGTGATCTTCGGTATCGCGCTCAAGAGCGTGGGCAAGGTCGGTGAGCCGGTCATCGCGAGCGTGAACCGCCTGACCGAAGTGGTGTTCAAGGTGCTGGCCTTCATCATGAAGGCCGCCCCGCTGGGTGCGTTCGGCGCGATGTCCTACGCCATCGGTAAATTCGGGATTTCCACCCTGACCAGCCTCGGTTCGCTGATCGCGCTGTTCTACGTCACCTCGATCCTGTTCGTCGTGGTGGTACTGGGCGCGGTCCTGGCCGCGTTTGTGAAGCTGAACATCTTCCAGCTGTTCCGCTACTTCAAGGAAGAGTTCTTCCTGGTACTGGGCACCTCGACGGCCGAGCCCGCGCTGCCGGGCCTGATGCGCAAGCTGCAGTTCATGGGCGTGGAGAAGTCCACGGTCGGGCTCGTCGTGCCGACCGGCTACAGCTTCAACCTCGACGGCGCGGCCATTTACCTGTCCCTGGCGACGCTCTACATCGCGCAGGCCACGGACACGCCATTGTCGGTCGGGCAGCAACTGGGCCTGCTCGCGGTGATGCTGCTGACGTCGAAGGGGGCCGCGGGCGTGGCAGGCGGCGGATTCATCGCGCTGACCGTGACGCTGTCGACGGTGGGCCATGTCCCGGCCGCCGGCATCATGCTCATCTTCGGTATCGACAAGTTCATGTCGGAATGCCGGGCGCTGGTCAATTTCTATGGCAATGCGGTCGCCACGCTGTTCATCGCCAAATGGGAGAACAGTCTCGACCTGGCGCGGGCCCGTGCGGTGCTGGCCGGCCATGAGATACCCGACGCTGCTGTTTCCGCCGATACTGCCGCTTCTGCCGAGAGCGTGCCGGCCGCCGGATTCAGCACTCGGAACGTCGTCGGTACGGATCGTTAGGCTGCGCCTGTCGAACGTGTTCACGGTGGCGGAGGGTCATGGACGTCAGGCAGCTCGAATACTTCCTCGCCATCGTCGAGCACGGCGGCTTCAGCAAGGCCGCCGCGGCGTTGCATGTGGCCCAGCCGTCCCTCTCCCAGGCGATGGCCAATCTGGAGGCGGACCTCGGAGTCGCGCTCTTTCACCGGGTGGGCCGTGGGGTCGTCCTCAGCGAGGCGGGTGCCGAACTGCTGGCGCCCAGCCGTCGCGTACTGCGTGACATGGCGGCCGTGCGGGACACGGCCGGCTCCATGTCCGGACTGCGCCGGGGCACGGTGGAGGTGGCGTCCATGCCCTCCCCGGGCATCGAACCGCTGAGCACCCTCATCCACCGTTTCGCCGAACTGCACCCGGGCGTCACGGTGAGTACGCAGGCCGCTTTCACCCCCGAGGAGGTCGTGTCCCTGGTACGCAGCGGTGCCTGCGAGCTCGGCCTCCTGGGAGCGGCCGAGCCTGTCACAGCGGCCGGAGTGGAAGTTCTGCCCGTCGAGGAGCAGCCGTTCGTCGTCGTTGCCGCACCGGGTGGGACGGTACGGGACGATGTCGCGATCCGGCAGGGCGATCTGGCCGGGCACAAACTCATCGCCTCCCGCCCCGGCAGCCTGATGCGCAGCATCGTCGACGACATCACCGCCGGCGGCACCGGCACCGAAATCGTCACGGTCGTCGACCACCGGACCTCCATCCTCCCCCTCGTCATGACCGGGGTCGGCGTCGCCGTGCTGCCCTCCTCGTGGACGCGGCTGGCACGGCGCTGCGGAGCGGTCGTCGCACCGATCGAGAACACCGCCTACCTCCACGTCGCCATGATCAGCCTGCCGGCCCACCTCACACCCGGGGCACGGTCGTTCCTGCAACTGACGCACTCCTTCGCACGTCGGCACACACGCACCACCGCGACCTGAGCCCCTCCCTGCTCTCCCTCCTCACTCATCGTCAGCGCCTATGGGCCATATCGGAAGCAGGTCTTGGACGGGTCCCCGCCCCCCTGTGTTGACTCATCAACCAGGAAGAACCGCCGGATTCAGGAGGCACCCATGACCCAGCCCCGCACTTTCCGCATTGCCGCCATCCCCGCCGACGGCGTGGGCGCCGAGGTCGTGGCCGCGGGCCGTACCGTCCTGGACGCCCTGGCCGAGGACTCCCACGGCGCCTTCTCCTTCGACTGGGAGGAGTTCCCCTGGGGCTGCGGCTACTACGCCAGGACCGGCAAGATGATCGACGACGACGGTCTCGACCGGCTCAAGGACTTCGACGCGATCTACTTCGGTGCGGTCGGCTGGCCCAATGTGCCCGACCACATCAGCCTGTGGGGCCTGCGCCTGAAGATCTGCCAGTCCTTCGACCAGTGGGCCAACATCCGCCCGGTGCACTTCCTGCCCGGCGTCCAGAGCCCCCTGCGCAAGGCCGACGACACCGCACTCGACTGGGTCGTCGTACGCGAGAACAGCGAGGGGGAGTACGCGGGACTCGGCGGCCGGAACCTCTCCGGGCGCGGCCCCGGCGGCGAAGTCGCCGTCCAGTCCGCCCTGTTCACCGAGGTCGGCTGCGAGCGCATCATGCGCTTCGCGTTCGACCTTGCCCGCACCCGTACCCGGCGCAAGGTCTCCAGCGTCACCAAGAGCAACGCGCAGCAGTACGGCATGGTCCTCTGGGACGACGTGTTCAAGCGCGTCGCGCGGGACTACCCGGACGTGGAGACCGAGAGCGTGCTCGTCGACGCGATGTCGGCGAAGTTCGTCCTGAAGCCCGAAGACCTCTCCGTCGTCGTCGCCTCCAACCTCAACGCCGACATCCTCTCCGACCTCGGCAGCGCCCTCGCCGGCAGCCTCGGCCTCGCGGCCAGCGCGAACCTGAACCCGGAGCGCCGCTTCCCCAGCATGTTCGAGCCCGTACACGGCTCAGCCCCCGACATTGCCGGTCAGGGCCTCGCCAACCCCATCGGAGCCGTCGGCAGCGCCGCCCTCATGCTCGACCACTTCGGCCTGTCCGAGCAGGCCGCCCGGCTGCACAAGGCCATCCGGGCCACGACCGCCGCCGGCGTCCTCACCCGCGACGTCGGGGGCACCGCCACCACCGAAGACGTCACCAAGGCCCTCATCGCCCACTTGGCCGACTGACGGCAAGCCGGCGCGTGCGGATGGCGCTGATTTACACCCACGTGGGTGAGATGTGTGATTAGCCGGTGAACTTTGGGGAACCAGGAGGCAGGCAAAGTCGGACAAGGCAGTCGGAGGCGGTATGAACGAGAAGCAGTCGTCGTCTTCAGGCAGGCTTCCGGGACCGCTACGGGCGATCACACCGGACCTGCGTCATGTACCCGGTGTGAAAGAGGTGACGAAGGCGGCCGAGGGCGCGCTGAACGCAGTCGGCGTGGTGTCACCGCGCGGGCGACGCGTCGCGGCGTATACGGGGGCGGGGCTGCTCGGCGTGGCCGGTCTCATCGAATGGCCGATCGCGGTGGCCGGCGCGGCTGCCGTATGGCTGACACAGCCCCGCCCCGATGAGGACGGACACCCCGGCGCCCACGACGGCCAGGGGCAGCACAGGCCGGCTGCCAAGGCCCAGCCGAAGAGCCACGCGAAGACCTCGGCGACGAGCCACGCCAAGACGCCGGCAAAGAGCCAGTCCAAGACCCAGGCAAAGCCCCAGGCGAAGAGCACGGCGAAGAGCACGGCGAAGAGCCACTCCCCGAGCAAGGCCAAGACCACGGCCAAGCCCGCGGCCAAGGCAACGGGGAAGACAACGGGGAAGGCGACGACCAGCGGCGGACGCTCGCGTACCGCATCGGGTGCGAAGGCGACGAAGCGGCCCGCAGCGCGGGCAACCGCTTCCTGACCGTGGATCGGACGTTCGACGAGGGTGGGACATGGTTCTGGGGTTGCTGACCCGTTTGCCTGCGGTCGGGTGGGGGGCGGCCCTGGCCGCGCCCGGCTACGTGGCCCGTGGCCTGGAGACATGCGCCACGGTGGCCGGAGAGGCCGTTGATATCGGCTGGCGTGCCGCGTCGGACGGCGCGGCGGCGGTGGCGGAGACCACGGTCCACGTGGCCCATGTGGCACGCAACGCAATGCCGGGCGGGATGGAGGAATGGCGGGCCGGCACCCGGGTGCACCTGGCGTTGCAACCGTCCTCCGACACCGACGACGCCCGGGTGCGGCGTGCGGGCGGCGTGGAAGCGGTGGCCCAGAAGGTGGCCACCGCGCTCGCGAAACGTCCGGACGTACTGCTCGCCTACTGGGACGGCGGCCTGGCCCGGCTGGTGGTCACCGCCTCGCAGGAAGCGGCCACCGACCGTGTGGTGAAGAAGGCCAATGACCTGGCCGAACGGTACGGGCTGACGCATGCGCCGCTGCACGAGTTCGCACACCCGGAGGGCACCACGGCGGTGCGGGTCGCCGCGACGGCGCTGGCGCTGGACGCCGTCGGTGTGGCAGCGGCGACGGCAGCGCGCGCGTGGCGCGTACCGCGCTCGTCCAGGGTGGTGACCGCGGGTGTGACGCTGCTGCGGGAGAACCCGCGTTTCCGGGCGCTGCTGAAGAGCCGGTTCGGTGCGGCGGGAGCGGACCTGGCGCTCGCGGCGGTGAACGCCGCGGTGCACGGCGCGGGGCAGTCCCCCAGCTCGTTGGTACTGGACGGAATGCTGCGCGCGGGACAGCTCGTGGAGAGCGTGGCGCGCGCTGCCGTCTTCGACGCCGCCCACGACCGGGTGTGCGCGCCGGAACGATGCAGCATGACCACGCGCGAGGTCACCCGGCCGCCGCTGCGTCCGACTCCCGCGCAGGAGTACGCGGCCCATGCCGCCACCGGCAGCATGCTGGGCGCCGCCGCGACGCTGCTGGTCAGGCGCAACCTCAACGAGGCGGCGGAGGCCGTGCTGTCGGGCTCCCCGAAGGCCGCCCGGTACGGCCCGGTGGCCTTCTCCACGGCCCTGGGCAGCGCCCTCGCGCGCTCGGGAGTGCTGATCCGTGACCCCGAGCGGCTGAAACAGCTGCAACTGGTGGACACGGTGGTGCTGCACCCCAGCGCGCTGCGTGGCAACAGGCGCACGCTCTGCGAGGTGCATCCCAGTGCGGAGGACTGGGACCGCGACCGGCTCTGGCGGGCCGCCGCCGCGGCCCTCGGCCCGTCTTCCCCCCTGGCCCCCGAAGGGAACGACGACGCGTCCGGGGTCGAGCTGCGTCCGGTACCGGGCCAGCCCTCGGCGGAGACGGGCATGATGATCGCCTCGGCCGGCGGGCGGGACGTCGGCACGGTGACGGTCGGCTGGGAACTCGACCCGCTGACCGAAGCCGTACTGGACGCGGCCCGGCAGGCGGACCAGTACACCATCGTGGTGGACGACCCGGCGCTGGCCGACTTCGCGACGCTGGCGGACGAGGTCGTCTCCGCGGAGCGCCCGCTGGCGGACCACGTACGGGGCCGCCAGGCCGACGGGCACACGGTCCTGACCGTCGCGCGGGTACCGGCCCCGCACGACGCGACCGGCGCGCGGACGCACACGACGGACCACCTGCCGGACCACCCGGAGGACGAAGAGCTGCTGGCCGGGCTGCTGGGCAGCGACGTGGCGGTGGCCCTCACCGACGACGACAGCGCCGTCGTGTGGGACGCGGACGTCATGGCCTTCGGCGGCCTGAAGGACGTGTGGCGGCTGCTGGTGGCCGTTCCCGCGGCACGGTCCGTGGGCCGGCAGTCGATGGTCCTCGCCCGGGCGGGCGCGGCGCTGTCCGGTCTGCTGGTCGCCACCGGCGCCCAACGGCGCGGGCTGGCCTTCCTCACCGGCTCGCAGCACGCCCCGGTCAACGCCGCGGCCATGGGAGCACTCCTGGCCGGGTGGCGGGCGGCCGTCGGCGTGGCCGCCGCATCGGCCCCGGAGCCCCGGCCCCGCGTACCGTGGCACGCCCTGGAACCCGACGAAGCGGTGGCCCGGCTGGAGAGCAGCCGCCCCGGCGCACCCACCCCGCTGGCCGGTGCGATGACGACGACCCGGGCGGTGGCCGCACGGGTGACGGGCCATCCCGTCCTCGCGCCGGCCCGCTGGTCGGTACGGCTCGCCAACGCGGTACGAGCCGAACTGGACGACCCCCTCACCCCCGTCCTCGCCGTCGGCGCGGCGGCCTCCGCCATCGTGGGATCGGCCGTCGACGCGACGCTCGTCGTCGGGGCGATGGGCATGAACGCACTCGTCGGCGGCGTGCAGCGGCAACGCGCCGAACAGGCCCTGACCGCGCTGGCCAGGGGCCAGAAACAGAAGGCCCGCCGGGTCGGCAGCCGGGACGACGAGGCGCCGACCACGGTCGACGCGGCGCGGCTGGCCCCGGGCGATGTGATCAAACTGGACGTGGGTGACGTCGTCCCCGCCGATGCGCGCCTGCTGGCGCTGACCGGCCTGGAGGTCGACGAGTCCGCACTCACCGGTGAGTCCCTCCCCACCACCAAACAGCTCACCGCAACACCGCAGGCAGCCATCCCCGACCGCCGTTGCATGGTCTTCGAGGGCACCACTGTGGTCGCCGGGCAGGCCACCGCCGTAGTGGTGGACACGGGGGAGCACACCGAAGCCGGCCGTGCCGTCACACTCGCCTCCCGCACCCCGCCGGCCGCCGGCGTCCAGGGGCGCCTGCAGGAACTCACCCGCAAGGCACTCCCGCTCACCTTCGCGGGCGGGGCCGCGGTCGCCGGGCTGTCCCTGCTCCGGGGCCGTCCGATCCGCCAGGCCATCGGGGGAGGCGTGGCCGTCGCGGTCGCGGCCGTCCCCGAGGGACTTCCGCTGGTGGCCACGGTGGCGCAGTTGGCGGCCGCCCGCCGGCTGTCCCGCCGCGGCATCCTCGTACGCACTCCCCGCGCCCTGGAGGCCCTCGGGCGGGTGGACACGGTGTGCTTCGACAAGACCGGCACGCTCACCGAGAACCGGCTGCGCGCGGTCCGTGTCGCCACCGCCGACGGGACCCTCTGCCGGCCGGACGACGAGGAAGCCGTCGACGTGCTGAGGCTGGCGGGGCGCGCCTGCCCGCCGGAAACCGAGGACACCGCAGGCCGCCAGGCACACGCCACCGACGAAGCCGTACTGGCCGCCGCCCCCGCCGACCCCGACTGGACCCCCACGGCCGGGCTGCCCTTCGAAGCCAGCCGCGGTTACACCGCCGCCATCGGCGAGGCAGGGAACGGCAGTTGCCTGCTCGTGGTCAAGGGCGCGCCCGAAACCGTCCTGGACGCCTGCGTGGGACTCCCGGCCGAGGCGACCGAGTGGGCCCAGTCCCTCGCCGGTGAGGGACTGCGCGTACTCGCCGTCGCGACCCGTTCCCTCACCAGTGCCCAGGACGCCGACGCACTCGTCAACGAGCCCCTGGAAAAACTGGAGTTCAAGGGATTCGTGGCACTGGCCGATGCCCCGCGTCCGGGCTCGGCCCCCATGATCCAAGGGCTGCGGGAGGCCGGGGTGCGGCCGGTCATGCTGACCGGCGACCACCCCCATACCGCTCGCGCGGTCGCCGTGGCGCTCGGCTGGCCGGACGACACCAAGGTGGTCACCGGCGACGAGCTCGCGGCCTCGGACCGGGCGGGCGGCGCCCGTCTGCTGCGCGACGCCGGAGTCGTCGCCCGTGTTGCTCCCGAGCAGAAGCTCCAGGTGGTCGAGGCGTTGCGGGCCGCGGGCAAGGTGGTGGCGATGGTCGGGGACGGCGCCAACGACGCCGCGGCCATCCGGGCCGCCCATGTCGGTGTCGGTCTCGCCGCACGGGGCTCGGCCGCCGCCCGTAACGCCGCCGACCTGGTACTGACCGAACCGGACCTGTCCGTGCTGGTCGACGCCATCACGGAAGGACGGGCGCTGTGGCGCAGCGTCGCGGACGCCATCAGCATCCTGATCGGGGGCAACGCCGGCGAGGTCGGTTTCACCGTGCTCGGCACCCTGTTCTCCGGAGTGTCGCCGCTCTCCACGCGTCAGCTGCTGCTCGTCAACCTGCTGACGGACATGTTCCCCGCGATGGCCGTGGCCGTCACACCCTCGGACGTCCCGGACACGGAGGAGCCCGAGTCCGGCACGGCGGGCAGCGCACCGGTGGGTACCAGCGCGCTGGGGGCGCCGCTGTTGCGCCAGATCCGCCAGCGGGGCGTGGTGACCGCACTGGGTGCCACCGTCGCGTGGCTGATCGGCCGTTTCACGCCCGGCACCGCGCGCCGTACCAGCACCATGGCGCTGTGCGGTGTCGTCGGCGCCCAGCTCACGCAGACCCTGACCGGCCGCCACCGCAGCCCACTGCTGTGGGCGACCACTGTCGGCTCCGCCGCCGCCCTGATGGCCGTCGTGCAGACGCCTGGCCTCAGCCACTTCTTCGGCTGCACCCCACTGGGACCGGTGGCGCTGGCGGGGGTGGCCGCCGCCGTCGCGATCACCCTCGCAGGTCCGCGCGTCATGCCGCCCCTCGAACGACTCCTCACCCGCCTCCAGAGCCAACTGCGCCCGACGACCCCCGAGCCGGTGTAGCCCCTGTCGCACTGCCCTGCGCTCCGGCACCGGTAGTCTCGACATCTTGTCTGTGACTCATGGTGTTCTTGATGCGGAGGGTATGCGTGCGAGTGTGGCGACGTTGTATGGACGCGGCCGAGGTGCGGGGGAGTGAAGCGCGCGCCGACTATGTGAAGGTCGCGCAGTTCATGCAACGCAGGGAGCCGGCCGGGTACGCGGCGGTGCGGCTGCTGACACCCGCACACTTCCAACCCCACGTGCTGGCCGGTTACGCGTTCGCGTCGTTCACCGACGACCTCTGTGACCAGGGCACGGTGCCGGAGCGCATACGGCGCTTCGACGCCTGGGCAGGCCAGATCCGGGCAGCGCTGGACTCCGGTACCGCTCGGCACCCACTCCTGCGCGCGTTTCTGTACACCTCCTCACTGCGCGACCTGCCCCGCCACTGGATCGAGTCCTACCTGGAAGGAGCGCGGATCGACCTGGACTTCCCGGGCTTCGCCACGGAGGCCGACTACCAGGCGTACGTGGACCGGCTCACCTGGCCCTTCCTCATGATCACTACGGGGCTGGCGCAGCAGGGCGGCGGCAGCCCCGAATTCGCTCAGAGCTGCCGGCTGATCGCCGACGCGGGCCAGCGCACCGACATCCTGACGGACCTGGCCGAGGACCTGCGGGACGGACGCCTCTACCTGCCCCTCGACGCACTCGCAGACCACGGCGTCGACCGCGCCGACCTCGTCGCGGGACGAGACGTCCCCGGCGTCCGGGCACTCCTCTCCGAAGCGGCCGACAAGGCCCACGGCACACTCCGCGAGGCGACCCGCCTGATGGACGAACTCCCCGAGGAGTACGGCCCGTTGATGCGATTCGTACTGGACCTGCACCATCAGCGACTGAAAACGGTGGTGTCCATGGGATCCGCGGTGACCCGACGACCGGCCCGGGACAACCCACTGACCTGCCTGCGCCTACTGGCGAAGGCGCGGCGACCGCACGACGCAGCAGCGGGCCGCAAGGGCCGTCCTCCCGTCAACTTGCCGATGTAAAGCGGGTGATGAGCGACATAGTCCCCTGTTAAGGTGCGCCTGTGTCAGCGATCAAGCAGTTCCAAGTGACCTTCGACTGCGCGGAACCTGAGCGCGTCGCTCGCTTTTGGTGCGAGGTGTTGGGGTACGTCGTACCGCCGCCACCGGAGGGGTTCGCCACGTGGGACGATTTCGACCGCGCGCTGCCGCCTGAGCGCCAGGGTTCGGCGTTCGCCTGCATCGATCCCTCAGGTGTGGGCCCGCGACTGTTCTTCCAGCGCGTTCCCGAAGGGAAGGTCGTCAAGAACCGGGTCCATCTCGACGTGCGGATCGGCACAGGGCTCGTGGGTGAAGAGCGCCTGGCCGCCCTCGAGACCGAGTGCGCACGGCTGGTCGCGCTCGGCGCGGTGCGTGTGCGACTGCTGCGTGCCGACGGCTTCAATGAGTCGTGCATCGTGATGCAGGACATCGAGGGCAACGAGTTCTGTCTCGACTGAGCGCCTTCCGAGCCGGCGAGGTGGGAAGTCGTCTCCTCATGGGGCGGGCGCGGGATCAGCTCTGGAGGTGGGTCGCGCCTGCCCGCAGTTCCTGGCGCAGCCGGTCCGGGGTCCAGCCCTCGGCGATGGCCTGCCACAAGGTGTCCGCCTGGGAAGGCGGCGCGAGACCGTCGACCGGTGGGTCGAGGTCCAGGTCGGTGGGGAAGGGGTAGCCCTCGGCGCTCGCGGCGACCACATTGCGCAGCCACTCCTCGCCGACGCCCTCGGCCTTACGGCGCAGCAGCACCGGGTAGAGGGCATTGACCATCGCCTCCCGGTCGACGGTCTCCATCGCGCGGCCGAAGGCGGAGGAGATCTGCAGCAGATTGGCCATGCGCTTGATGCCGGCGGAGCGGTTGTGCCCGGCGGCGTGGAACAGCGCGGGGTTGAAGAACACCGCATCGCCCTTCCGCAGCGGCAGCTGTATGTGATGCTCCTCGAAGTGCGCGATGAACTCCGGCCGCCGCCAGGCCAGATACCCCGGCTCGTACTTCTGCGAGTGCGGCAGGTAGAGCGTCGGCCCGGCCTCCACCGGCATGTCGCAGTGGGCCACCGCGCCCTGCAGCGTCAGCACGGGGGAGAGGCGGTGGACGTGCGCCGGGTACGCGGCGGCCCGTTCCCGGGAGAGAAAGCCGAGATGGTAGTCGCGGTGCACCTGCTGGGCCGCGCCGCCCGGGTTGACCACGTTGATCTGGGAGGTGACCTGGTAGGCCGGGCCGAGCCACGCCTCGGCGGTCAGGGCCAGCACGTCGTTGGCGTAGTAGTCGGCGAACGTCTCCGGCTGCCGTGCGGCCATCTTTCCCAGCGCGTTCCAGACCCGGTCGTTGGCACCGGGCTTGCCGAAGTGGTCGCCGCGGGACGCACCCGTCGCACGCTCCTCCTCGATCAGTGCGGTGAAGGCGTCGGTCGCCCGGTCCACGACGGTGAGGTCGGTGAACGCCCGCTCGAGGACGACAATGCCGGGGCCGTCCAACAGGGCCCGTACCAGCTCGTTCTGCACACTCCGGCGCCCCTCCGGGGTGCCGGCCCGCTCGCGGAGCCGGTCACTGTCGTAGACGGGGACGTTCTGCTCGACCCGCTCGGCCGAGGGGTGGTCGCGGGGGTCGGTGCGCTGCCCGACCAGCGACCGGAAGTCGTCGAGGGAGCAGTCGTCCTCCCTCAGCCACGCCCGTGATCCCGCATCGGTGAGGGACATCCCGCATCCTTCCGCCGTTCTTGTCGCCGCGCTCGCCCTTCTGTCAGTCTGACCAGCTCGGAACCCTCATTCAATCCGCAGCCGGCCATCAAAAACCCCTCATATTCCTGGAAGACTCATGCGACACCCCTATCCGATCAAGGAGATCGCCCGGCAGGCCGGGCTGAGCGAGGCCACCGTCGACCGGGTCCTCAACAGCCGGGGTGGCGTGCGGGAGAGCACTGTCATGGAGGTGCACCAGGCGATCAAGGATCTGGACCGTCAGCGGACCCAGGTACGCATCGGCGGACGCACCTTCATGATGGACATCGTGATGCAGGCCCCGGCGCGGTTCTCCACGGCCGTACGCAACGCGCTGGAGGCCGAGCTGCCCTCACTGCAGCCCGCGGTGATGCGTTCGCGCTTCCACTTCCGTGAGACCGGACCGGCCTCGGCACTGATCGCGACCCTGGACAAGATCGCCAAGCGTGGCTCACAGGGGGTGATTCTCAAGGCCCCGGACGTGCCGGAGGTCGGGGCCGCCGTCGGCCGCCTGATCGCAGCCGGCATCCCCGTCGTCACCCTGGTCAGCGACCTGCCCAGCAGCGCACGCCTGGCGTACGTCGGCATCGACAACCGCGCCGCCGGTACCACCGCCGCGTATCTCATCGGTCAGTGGCTCGGCGACCGCCCCGGCAACGTGCTCACCACCATCAGCCGCGGCTTCTTCCGCGGTGAGGAAGAGCGCGAGATGGGCTTCCGCAGCGCCATCCGCAACACTCGGCCGCACCGCACCCTCGTCGAGGTCACCGACAGCGACGGCCTGGACGCCACCCAGTACGACCTCGTCATCGATGCGCTCCAACGGGACCCGTCCCTCAACGCGGTCTACTCCATGGGCGGCGGCAACGCGGCAACCGTGGCGGCCTTCGACGACCTCGGACGGGACTGCGCGGTGTTCATCGCCCACGACCTGGACCACGACAACACCCGCCTCCTGCGCGAACAACGCATTTCCGCCGTGCTCCACCACGACCTGCGCCAGGACATGCGCCGCGCCTGCCAGACCATCATGCGCGCCCACAAGGCGCTGCCCGACGAAGGCCCCGCACTGCCCTCGGCGATCCAGGTGGTCACGCCGTACAACATGCCGCCGGGCGCCTGAACGGCGTCCCGGGCACCGGCGAGCGGCGCCCGGGACACGGCCTCCGTCAACTCCTCATCAGTCGAACTGGCCGACCTGGTAGTCGCCGGCCGGCTGCTGGGTGATGACGTTCGCGCGGTTGAAGGCGTTGATGATGGCGATGGTGCACACCAGGGCGGCGAGCTCCTCCTCGTCGTAGTGCTTGGCGGCATTCGCCCAGACCTCGTCCGGGACCCCGCCGGCCGCGTCGGCGATGCGGGTGCCCTCCTCCGTCAGCTCCAGCGCGGCGCGTTCCGCGTCGGTGAACACCGTGGCCTCGCGCCAGGCCGCGACCAGGTTGAGGCGCACCGAGGTCTCCCCGGCGGCAGCGGCGTCCTTGGTGTGCATGTCGATGCAGCCGGCACAGCCGTTGATCTGGCTGGCACGCAGCATCACCAGTTGCTGCGTCGCGGCAGGCAGCGACGAGTCGGCGAGCGTCTTGGCCGCGGCGACGATGTGCTTCATGGCCTTGAGGGCGACCGGGCTGGCCATGAGGTTCAGTCGAGCGTTCATGGTGCACTCCTGTGTCGTGGTGACTGGTTACCCCTTGGACGGCACAGCTCGACGAGATGTGACATCGACGAGTGTGATGCGCGTCACCATGCCGGTTTCCTCGTTCTGCGTATCCACCTCCGGGCGATGTCGCCCTCTCGGCTAGCTCAGCTCAGCTCAGCTCAGCTCAGCTCGAAGCCGTGGTAGTGCGCCACCGCCACCCCGTCACCGATGAGCTTGTAGGTGCCGACGCCGCCGGCGAAGGGCATGAACACGCGTTGCTTCCCAGGGATGTTGGCGCCCATGTACCAGGACGCGGCCTGTGGCATCACGGTGAGGGCCGCGACGTCGTTGGTGGTGTTCACCCAGTTGTCCTCCGCGTCGGGTGCCGGCTCCATGCGGTTCAGGCCGCGCTCGCGGAGGTACTCCAGCGCACGGGTGATCCAGTCGACGTGGTACTCGATCGAGGTCATCATGTTCGACAGCACCGACGGGCTCTGCGGGCCGGTGACCATGAACAGGTTCGGGAAGCCGGCCGACATCAGGCCCAGGTAGGTGCGCGGACCGTGGGCCCACTTCTCCCGCAGAGACCGGTCGTCGCCGTTCCGGATGTCGATGGCGTTGAGTGCGCCGGTCATCGCGTCGAAGCCCGTGGCGAAGATGATCGCATCGAATTCGTGCTCGGTCCCGCCCGCGACGATCCCGCGCTCGGTGAGGCGCCGGATCGGCTGCTCGTTGATGTCGACCAGCGACACGTTGTCCTGGTTGAAGACCTCGAAGTAGCCGGTGTCGACGCACATCCGCTTGCTGGCGATCGGGTACGTACGTGGCGACAGCTTCTCCGCCAGCTGCGGGTCCTCGACCTTTTCCCGGATGCGGCCGCGTACGTACTCGGCGGCGGCCTCATTGGCCTTCATGTCCATGAGGATGTCCTTGAAGGCGCTGGAGAAGCACAGGCCGCCGTCGGCCCAGCGTGCGTCGAACTCGCGTCGCACCTCCTCGGTTTCGGTCTCCACCAGGGACCGCGTACCGCTGTGGCACTGGAATCCGGCGCGTGACATCCGGCTGTACTCCCGGATCTCGCGGTAGCGGGTCCTGGCGTCGGCCAGCCGTTCGTCGTTGGGGCCGTTGTGCGCCGGTACGGCGAAGCTCGGCGTGCGCTGGAAGACCGTGAGTGCACCGACGACCGGCGCGATCGCGGTGATCGTCTGGAGCCCGGAGGAACCGGTGCCGATGACGGCGACGCGCTTGCCGGCCAGGTCAACGCCCTCATGCGGCCAGCGGGACGTCCAGTACACCTCTCCCGCGAAGTCCTCCAGCCCCTCGAACCGCGGCCGCGACGGTACCGAGAGGCAGCCCGTCGCCGCGATCACGTACTGCGCTGTGCGAGACGTGCCGTCGTCGGTCGTCACCGCCCAGCGGCGCGCGTCATCGCCCCAAGTCAGCGTCTCAACACGGGTGTTGAAAGTGATGTGCTTACGCAGGTCGTAGCGTTGCGCGACGTGCTGCGCGTAGGAGAGCAGTTCCGGTTGTGCGGCGTACCGCTCGCTCCAGTTCCACTCCTGCTCCAGCTCCGGATCGAAGGAGTACGAGTACTCGACCGACTCGATGTCGCAACGCGCCCCGGGGTAGCGGTTCCAGTACCAGGTGCCGCCGACATCGTCACCGGCCTCGATGACGTGTGCGTCGAAGCCGAGCCGGCGGAGCCGGTGCAGCTGGTACATGCCCGAGAAGCCCGCACCGATGATGATCACGTCGTGGTCAGACACGGCTCATGCCTCCCTTGTCATACGCGTCGTACGAGGCGACGAAGTCGTTGATGTGATCCGTGACGAGTGCCATCCCCGCCGCCTGGCCGGGCAGCAGGTTCGCCATCTGGAAGTACGCGTGCATCTGGCCCTGGGCCTCTTCGAGCGTGACCGTGACGCCGTCGGCCTCCAGGGCCTTCGCGTAGGCGACGCCTTCGTCGTGCAGCGGGTCGTACTCGGCGACGTAGACCAGGGCCGGGGGCAGCCCCGCGTGACTGTCGGCGCGGAGCGGGGACGCGTCAGGGTTCTTGCGCGCCTCCTCGTCCGCGAGGTAGTGCCCCCAGAACCAGATCATGGTGTCCCGGCTGAGCAGCAGCTGGTTCTCGGGTGCGAGGCAGGAGGGCGTGGTGAGGTCGCAGTCGGTCACGGGGTAGATCAGGGCCTGGTAGTTGATTTTCGGGCCTGCCTTGTCGCGCGCCCACAGCGTCAGCACCGCGCTGATGTTGCCGCCGGCGCTGTCGCCGGCGACGATCAGCGGGACGCCCGCGGGTGCCAGCTCCGCGGCGTGCTCGGCCACCCAGCACAGACCGGCGTAGCTGTCTTCGATCGCGGTCGGGAAGGGGTGCTCGGGGGCCTTACGGTAATTGACGAGCACCACGGTCGACTGCGTTGCGTTCGCCAGCTGCCGGCCCAGGTGGTCGTACTGGAGGTCGATGTCACCGAGCACCCAGCCACCGCCGTGGTAATACACGACGATCGCCTTAGATTCGCCCACGGGCCTGAGTGTCCGAACTCTGAACTGACCGCCCCGGCCTTCGAGTTTGAGGTTCTGGACCGATCCGACCTCCGGGCCCGGTCCGCTCAGGCCGGCGAGGATCGGCCCGCTCATCCGGGCGATGGCCGGTGTCGACTCGTGCGTCGCCGGGCTCTCGGCCTCGGCCAACTGGGCGAGCAGAGCCTGCGATGCGAGGTCCAGAGGCATGCGGCCTTCTCTCTTGTGATGTCGGCTACGGTCCCTGGCGGTCCAAGGTAAGGACGGGTTCCGCTCACCGGCAGAGCACGGGAGGCCACAACCCGACCGTTCCGGCCACAGAGCCGGTACTGACCGATTGACGCCGGATCACCCGTTGGCGAAACTGACCGAATGACTCCCGGTGACGGTGCGTACACGGCGCTCCGCGGCGAGCGGGACGCGTCCTCTCAAGTCATCGCCACCATGAGGGATCCATGGGATCACCCCCGCACGATGGTCGGCGTCGCGATCCTCTGCGAGTGGGCCGCTGAGCAAGGAGTCGACGTCGGCGTCCTGCTGCGGGGGTCCCGCATCACCCCACGGAGCCTCGCCGACCCGGACGAACTGCTGGAGGCGCGGCAGGAGATCGCGGTGATCCGCAACCTGCTCGACGCGTTCGGCGACCGTCCGGGACTGGGCGTCGAGCTCGGGCGGCTCTACCACCTCACCGCGTACGGTTACTTCGGCTATCTGCTCGCGGCGTGCTCGTCGGTGCGGGAGACGATCCGGTACGGCCTGCGGTACGCGCTGCTCACCTTCGCCTTTTCGACGATCACGGCTCGGATCAGGGAGCCCGGACAGTACGTCCTCGCGATGGACTCCGACGACGTGCCCGAGGACATCCGGCGCTTCGTCGTCGAGCGGGATGTCGCCGCCACCGTCCAGATCCAACGCGAAGTCTTCCCGGGCCCGAACCGGGTCCCCCTGCGCGAGGTCAGGCTGCCGTTCGCGACCGACGAGACCCGACGTCCACCGGTCTACCAGGACCATTTTCAGGTACCGGTGCGCTTCGGCCGGCCCCGCGCCGAGCTGGTCTTCGACGTGCGGTACCTCGATCAAGTGCCGCCGATGGCGAACGCACACACCGCGCTGCTCATGATCGAGCAGTGTGAGCGGATCCGGACCGAACGGCTGCACTGCACCGGCGTTTCGGCCCAGGTCCGCGCCCATCTGCTCGACCGGGGTTCGCTCGACACCAGCCTCGAGAGCGTCGCCGAGCGGCTGCACTACGCCCCGCGGACCCTGCGGCGACGCCTGGCGAACGAGGGTACGACCTTCCGGGCGATCCTCGACGAGGTACGGCGTGGCGTCGCCGAGAACCTGCTGCGCGACCCCTCGATCCCGCGGTACGAGATCGCCCAGCTGCTCGGCTACCAGGACTGGTCGAGCTTCCTCCGCGCGCGGCGCCGGTGGCAGGGCGGGGTGGGCACCCGGACCCCGGCGAAGTAGACCGGGGCGGGCGCTGCGTGCGGGCGCTGCGTGACGGCGAACACTCTCCGAAACCACCGCAGACTCTTCACCAACTCTTCACATCACGTATAAGCTCCTGTCGCTCCATCAGACCGTGAACATGGGGGGAATTCCCTTGCGCAAGAGCCCTGTCATAGCCACCGCCACCGCCACGGCCCTCGCCGCCGGTGCGCTGGCCGTGCTCGCCGCCGCTCCGGCCCAGGCCGCCGAGTACCACTCGGCGTTGAAGATCCGCGGAGTCCAGTACGACGCCCCCGGCCGGGACTCCAACAGCTGCTCCTCCGGCAACACCGACGAGGAGTACCTGACGGTCAAGAACTACTCGGCCTCGGCGACCATCAACCTCAAGGGCTATGTGGTCAAGGACGCCGCCGGCAACCGCTTCAAGTTCGCCGCGAGCCACTACCTCCAGCCCGGCGACTACGTGAAGCTCCGCGGCGGCTACGGCACGGACTCCGACGCGCGCAACGTGGTCTACCGCGACAACTGCAACTTCCTCTGGAACAACGACCGCGACACCATCTACCTGTACAAGCCCTCCGGCAGCCGCTCGGACGTCCACGCCTACACCAAGAGCGGCTCCGACCCCGACCGCAACGGCTACATCCGCTTCCACAGCTGATCCGGCAGCTGATCCGAACGTACGTGGCCCCGCCTCCCCGGACGGAGGCGGGGCCGCCTGTGGTGGTGGCGTTGCCCAGGCTGAAGCGGGTGATTTTGCGCAAGAGGTGTTGCTGGATGGCCCCCCACCGTTAGTCGGCAAGAGCCCAGGCAGGGGGAGTAATTGGCGTCTCGCGTAGGGCTTCGCTTCCATAACGCATGATGCGGCAGTGGTCTTCGTTGCGGGCGTCAATGGGCGGGTGCCAGGATGTCGGATGTGACGGGGAACGGGGAGCACAGGGCAGGGCCGGAGACGACGGGTGGGGCGAGGCGTCAGCCCAGGCTGGCCGATTATGCGGAGATGGCCGGGGCGGTGCCCGAAGGCCAGACCGCGAAGGCGCCCAAGTCAAAGCTGGCCGAATACGCCGAGATGACCCCGCCGTTGCTCGAAGGCCAGGCTGCGAAGGCATCCGGTAAGCCTCTGGCGGTCGAGGAGGCGCCGCCGCGCGAGGCGGAGAATTCGGACGCCGTGCCCATACCCGATCACGACTCCACCTCGGTACGCCCTGTACTCGTCGCCGAGGACCCCGAGACGGTGGCGCGTCGGCAAGCGTTCGCGGCGTTGTTGGATGAGTTCCGGCGGACGGCGGTGCTGGTGCCGCTGGGCGCGGAGACGGATCTGGGCGACGAGCGCGGACTGTTGGTCGCGGACTTCAACGGTATCCGGTTCATCCTGGCCTTCTCCGACGAGCAGGCGTTGGCCCGCTATGCACAGGCCCGCGGCGCATACCACCGGGAGTGGGCATACCAGACGATTCTGGGCGCGAAGCTGCTGGATGTAGCGGTGCCGGCGGCTGGGGTGCCCTGCGGGGTGGCGCTCGATTGTGCGGACGGTGTGGACGGGATGGTGTTCCCGCCGGTGATGGGCATCGTGCCGGACGAGGCGGCGGTCGACCGTGACGAGAACAAGGGGGGCGTGGCATGACCGACGGTGGTGGCGGCAAGGACCTGAAGGTCGTTGGCCTGGATCTGGTCGCGAAAGGGTTGACCGAGGCGCTGGCCGAGTTGAAGGAACTCGGGATGGTGGGCAGGGCCGGGGCCGGGCGCGGTTTCGCTGACGTCGCCCTGTCCGGCCTGGAACTCGGCAACGAAGGGCTCACCGAGGAGTTCAAGTCGTTCTGTGAGCGGTGGGAGTGGGGGGTGCGCTCGCTGGTCAATGAGGGCAACGCATTCGCGATGAAGGTCGGCCTGTCTGCCGGTACCTACTACGAGACCGAGCAGTACGTGGAGGGCACCCTCAAGGTCGCCGCGAACTCGGCGATCGGTAACCCGTATGCCTCCGAGGGAGATGTCGTCAAGCAGGGCTGGGGCGACATCGCCACCTCCGGCGCGTACGGCGGTATCGATTACAGTCAAGAATCCCTCGGGCAGGCCATGGCCAACAGCACCCAGGGTTGGAAGGACGCCGGCCGTGACGTCATGACTTCCCACACCATGGGCCCGATGGGCCTGAACCCCGAAAATGTGCACGGCGCGATGGGAGTCTCCGACAAGGAGTACGACCAGTGGCTCGACGACACCTTCGGCCCCTCACCGGAGGAGCGCGTCAAGGCCGCCGGGGGTGAGGGCTGATGGGAGTCCTCGGTGACATCGGTGGGGCTGTCAAGGACGGTGTCAACGACGGGCTCGGCAAGCTCGAGGACGGCGTCGACGAGGGCAAGAAGCTGGTCGGCGAGGGCGTCGACTGGGGCACGAACAAGCTCGGTGACGGGCTGGACAAGGTCGGCCTGCACGACGCTGCCGACGGGGTCGAGGACTGGGGTGACGGCGTAGCCTCCGACCTGGGCGCCACCCCCGGCGAGCAGCAACTCGGCCAGACCGAGGAAGCCAACGAACTCGTCCACGGCAACCCCGGAAAGATCCGCGAGAGCGCGAAGCATCTCAAGGACTTCCATACCGCCTTCGAACACGTCGGCCAAGGCATGAAGAAGGTCGACTCGAGCAACTGGCAGGGCGAGGGCGGTCACGCCTTCCGCGAGAAGTTCGAGATGCATCCCACCAAGTGGCTGCATGCCTCCGACGCCTGCGAAAAGGCTCCGACGCCCTGTACGCATACGCCGGCACCGTCACGTGGGCCCAGGCCCAGGCAAAAGACGCGATCGAGCTCTACAAGAAGGGCAAGAAGGCATCCGAGCAAGCGGTGGAGGCGTACAACAAGAAGGTCGACGCCTACAACGCGAAGGTCAAGGCGGACCAGGAACCGGGTCCGGAGCCGGAACCCTTCCACGACCCAGGCAAGTCCGACATCCACGCGGCCCGGGAGAAGCTGGCCACCGCCCGCAAGCAGCGCAACACCGCTGCCTCCGAAGCGCAGAGCAAGGTGAAGGCGGCCCTTGCGCACGCGCCGGCCGAGCCCCCGCCCCTCGACCGGCTCGGCAACGACCTCGTCGACGGCTACCAGGCATACAACACCGAACTGGCCCACGTGGCAGGCGGCGCGGTCAAAGGGACCGCCGGGCTACTCAACTTTGCCCGCGGCCTCAACCCTGCTGACCCCTACAACCTCACGCACCCGGCCGCGTACATGGCGAACGCGTCCATGACGCTCTCCGGCCTCGTCTCCACCGTCGCCCATCCCGAACGCGTCGTCACCGCCGCAATCGACGGCTTCAAGAAAGATCCCACCGAGTTCGTCGGCCGTCTTGTTCCCGAACTCATCGGCACCAAGGGTGCGGGGCTCGCCCGCAGTGGCGTACGCCTTGGGGCGAAGGAGGGGATGGAGACCGCGGCGTCCAATGTGGCGCCCAAGGGTGCGAGATATGCGGACGAGGCGGCGGGTGCGCAGCCGAAGGACTGGAGTCATCTGGCGCAGAGCACCGATCATGTGAAAGAAAAGGCGATTCATTACGACTCGGTCGATCCGCACAAGGCGCAGGAATTCCTCGACTCCGAATATCCGTGGCTGAAGGACGTGAACAACACCGGTCAGCCCGGCTACACCCTGAACTGCAGCCACAACACGGTATCCGTCGACCGCAGGCTGGACGGTATCGACGTCAGTGCGGCCCCCAAGCCGGCGGGCGACCACATTCCCCCGGAGCAGCTCGGCCTGACCAACAGGGCCAAGGGCCAATGGTCAATAGCTACGATGACATCGTCCGCGACCTGCAGGCCCGGGGCGAGGGCTCACGCAGCGTGGTCTACATCAGCCGTCCGGGCTCGGCCCATGTCTTCAACGCGGTGAACACCCGTCACGGAGTCGTCTTCCTCGACGGCCAGAGCGGCACCCTCGGCAGGCTGGAGCAGTATGTCTCCGGCATCGGACATATTCCGTATCGCAATGGAGTTCCATAAATGGTGACCAAGGACGAGGCCGTCTTGGCCGCAGAGAAATTCTTGAAGAACGTTGCGCACTGGGACCGGGCGGATTCGGTGGTGATGCTCCCGGACACCGCCAAGAATTACCCGTATGCCTGGACCGTACAATTCGACTTCCAGGAGCACATCGACACGGGAGACATGGCACAGGCCCCCTTCAGTGGGCTGGTCGTCGTGCCTCATGACGGCTCACCGGTCCATTTCGCACCGAGCTTCCCGCCGCCGGAGGAGTACCTGGAACTGCAGGCCACCGGCAACTGGCCCCCCAAGTAAGGCCCTTCCACTGATGCCCACTCCCGCTGAGTCCGCCGCGGCCTGGCTCCACCACACCTACAACGGCCTGGTGGAGCTCGCCGCCCCGCACCCGATGTACGAGACCCCCGCGGCCTGGCTGTTCCCTTGTCGGACCCTGCCGCAGCCCGGCTACCCGGCGACGCCGATGCTGGCCGCCTCCGTCGTCGTGCCCAAGGACGGCAGCAGTCCGTTCCACCCCTCGCCGAGCGCCCCGTTCGCGGACCTCGCGCCCGCGGCGTCGTACGACGAGGCCCTGGCCCGGGTACAGAACCAGCCGCGCCGGATCAACGCCCGCGGCTGTGTCGTCACGCTGCACGCGATGATCGGCGGCGGACCGGCGTCGCCGCTGTCCTGGCAGCCGTCGGACGAGGCACCCGGTTGGTGGGCCCGGCTGCAGCGGCGCTACTTCCCGGAGTTCGAGCCGGTGCCGGTGAGCAGCTGGGACGAAGCAGTGAAGGCCATCGCCGGGCCGGGGCCCGACACGCGCGGAGTGGTGTGGGTGCGCCGCGAGGTCGACGGACACGAGATCACCGGGAACTTGATCTACGCGCACAACAACAAGGGCCGTGTCGTCTTCCTCGATGGGCTCACGTCCTCCTTGGCGCAGCTGGACACGGCCAACGTGCGCGAGCTGGTCCTCGTACGCGCCCTGCCGCAGGCGGTCCGTGCACCCTGGGAGCGAGTGGCGCACGACTTCGAGGCCGCGCGCGACAAGGCGCAGCAGTGGCTGGACAGTGCGTACGGCGGCGAGGTGGAGCTGGTCGAGCCCGGCCCCGGCGATGAGACGCAGCGCGGCTGGGTGTTCTCCTGCGCCTCCCGGCGCCATCTGCGTGAGGGCCGCTGGCAGGACACCCTGCTGGACGCGACGGTCGTCGTGCCGAAGGAGGCGACCGCCCCCTTCCATGTGCCGAACTCCGCGCCGTGGACCTGGCTGGCCCACTGGGACCAGGGTGGCACGCCGGGCACGGGCTCGTTCCCGATGCCGCCGGCGCCGGGCCGCGCGTACTGGTTCGAGCCGACGCTGGCCGAGCTCGGGCCGGTCCTGTCGACGTCGGACCATCAGGTGTGGCAGTCGGCGGTGGAGGAGGTCTCGGCGTTCCCGGCCGGCTCGCGCTGCCTCATCTGGGTCCGCCGCACGGACGGCCGGGGCCGCGAGGCTGTGGGCTGGCTGGTGACGGCATTGACCACGGAGACGGGCGTCCTCCTCTTCGACGGCTCGTCCGACGAGCCGGTCGTGATGGATGAGACAGGTCTGCGGACCTTGCATGTGATCCGGTACCGCTGACGGCTCCGCCCCGGTGCTGAAAGGCAGCCCCCGCAAGGAAGTTCTGGTTTATCCAGGAAGTCCTGGTTCATCGGTTGCCGACGTTCGGCCTGGCCACGCCACCGGGATGCCGGTGGCGTGAACCAGTTTCCGTGTTCGTTGAAGAGCCGCTGTGACGGCCGGTACCCGTGGTGTAGGCGCGTCAGATCCGGCCGCAGGCCATGCCCAGCAGGCGGTCGAGGACTGCGGGGTCGGCTCGTACGCCGTCGTGGGCGTGGGTGTTGGTGATCCAGGGGCGCAGTCCGCGTACCAGGTTCGCGGTGGCCAGGGACTGCTCGCAGTCGACGAACATGTCGTCGAAGTAGACGGCTGCGGTGACCGGGACGTCGTTCTCGGCGAGCCTGTCCAGGTCGTACAGCGCCGGCCAGTCGGTGCGCTGGGCGAGGCGGTCCGCGGTCTCGCGCAGGGGTACGAGGGCGGGGTCCTCCTCGAACTGCCAGGGGTAGATCATCTCGCCGGTGAAGCGGAGCGGGCCCGGGCCTGCCGCGTCGAACTCCGGGAACTCCTTGCGGATGCGGTGCGCGGACCAGTCGGTGGGGTGGCCGCCCTGCGCGTAGATCGGTTCGTGGAGGACGGCGTAGAGGGGGCGCGCGGCGAAGGAGACGACGGCGTCGACGCCGCGCAGGAAGGTGTCCGACAGTTCAAGGCCGCGGGCGCCGTCGACGAAGGCGGATTCGAGGAGGTAGTGGAGGGTGTCGAAGCCGGCGGCGGTGCCGAAGGTGATGCCCGTCGTCTGGAAGCGGCGGACGGTGAGGCGCTCGCCGGACGGCATCCGTACGTCGTGCGCGGCCAGGTGGGCGGCGACCGCGTCGGCGAGGGCCTGGTCGCCCGGGTAGCGGTCGAAGTAGCGCGCGTTGTGAGCGAGCGTGCGGCGGTACGCGGCGCGGTACACGTCGTCCGCGTGGCCGGTGAGGGTCGGCAGGCCGCCGGTGATGAGGACCCGCTCCAGACCTTCCGGCGCGAGGCTCAGGTAGGTCAGCGCGCTGAAGCCGCCGAAGCTCTGGCCGAGGACCGTCCAGGGGCGGTCTCCGCACAGCCGGCGGCGCAGCAGTTCGGCATCGCGCACGATCGAGTCGGCACGGAAGTGTCCGAGGTACTCGGCGGCCGCGGCGGCGTCCGCGTGGACGGCGAGGGTACGGCGGTCCGCAGGGGTGGAGCGGCCCGTACCGCGCTGGTCCATGAGCACCACGCGGTAGTCCTTGAGGGCGCGGCGCAGCCAGGCGCCGGCCGCGTTGGGCCGCTCGGCGCGGCAGCCGGGGCCGCCCTGCAACCACAGCAGCAGGGGCAGCTTGCGGTGTTCGTGTTCCGCGGCGACGACCTCGCGGGCGAAGAGGGTGATCGACGGGCCGTCCGGGCGTGTGTGGTCGAGGGGGACGTCCAGCGTGTGGTCGGTGCAGACCATGCCGTTGTGCCGATATGAGGCAGTGGGCGTTGTGTGCGTTGCGGGCGTCGTGGATGTTGCGGGCGTCGTGGGCGTCGTGGGGGGT
>NZ_NHSG01000401.1:0-3177 GCF_020024005.1 Streptomyces purpurogeneiscleroticus | reverse complement strand
GCGTCACCCCAGCCGACGCCGCCCCCGCCGCACCCGAGGGGCACGCGGGCGCCTCCGCCGACCCCGAGACGCCCCGCGCGCGCCAGGAGCCCACGCGCCACCGCGGCGAGCCGATGTTCCCCGACGGGACCGGACCGGCCGCCGACCCGGCGGGCTCGCACCACGAGCGGCGCATCCGCTCGTTTCAGCCCCGCCGCAGCCGCGTCTCGCCCAGCCAGGCCGACGCGCTTCGCCGCCTGTGGCCCAAGTGGGGCCTGGACATCGACGGCCTGTCCCGGATCGACCTGGACGAGCTCTTCGACGGCCTGCCCGTCGTCCTGGAGATCGGTTTCGGCATGGGCGAGGCGACGGCCCAGATGGCCGCCGCCGACCCGGACACCGGCATCCTCGCCTGCGACGTCCACACCCCCGGCCAGGGCAACCTCCTCGCCCTCGCCGAGCGCAACGGCCTGTCCAACATCCGGGTGGCCAACGGCGACGCGATCATCCTCCTCCGCGAGATGCTCGCGCCCGCGTCCTTGGCCGGTCTGCGCGTGTACTTCCCGGACCCGTGGCCCAAAAAGCGCCACCACAAGCGCCGCCTGATCCAGCCGGAGTTCCTCTCCCTGGTCACGACGCGGCTCGCCCCGGGCGCGATCGTGCACTGCGCCACCGACTGGGAGCCGTACGCGGAGCAGATGCTCGAGGTCCTGACCGCCGAGCCGACCCTGGAGAACCTCCACCCGGACAGCGGCTACGCGCCCCGCCCCGACTTCCGCCCCCTCACCAAGTTCGAGGGCCAGGGCCTGGACAAGGGCCACGTCGTCCACGACCTCCTCTTCCGCCGCCGTACGAACTGAGCGGACGGGGACTGGGCCGACGGGCGCCGGGACTCCGCGCCCCGTACAGCCCCCTCCGTACAACTCAGATCCGTTCAACTCCGTTCCGTACAGCTCCATCCCTACACAAGTACGGCCAAAACTGGCCCGTACCGACCGCCTCACCCATCAGCTCTCAGCCCCGGTGCACGACTGCGCGCGCCGCCGCGACCTCGTGGTTACTGTCGAAGAGTGCACCCGTACAAGCCGTCACCGGACCGCTCCTCGGGCCCCTCGTACGGACCCCCGAGCGGCCCACCGCCGCTGCCCCAGCCCCCCGACGGCGCACCGACCGGTCCTCACCACCGGGGCGCACGCGAGCACGACAGAAGCGCACGCGAGCACCACCTCCACCGAGGAACCCGCAAGCACCAACGGCGCGCACGCGAGCACCGCAGAGCCGCCCGCGACCAGCACCGGAGCGTCCGCGAACACCGCACGCCCCGCCGGGCAGTGCTCCGCATCGCTTCCCTCATCGCCCTCATAGTCCTGCTGGCGGTCTCCGGCATAGCCATCCTGACCCTGGTCCGCCGCCAGACCGGCACGGAAGGGTTCCTGGTCGGCTTCGCCCTCGCCGTCTTCCCGGTACCGATCCTCGTCACGGCCTTCCGCTGGCTGGACCGCGTGGAGCCGGAACCCTGGCGCAACCTCGCCTTCGCCTTCGCCTGGGGCGCCTGCGCCGCGACCCTCGTCGCGATCACCGCCAACGGTTTCGCGACCCAATGGCTGAGTACGAACATCGCCAGCGTCTCCCCGACCGACGCCGAGACCTGGAGCAGTACGGTCGTCGCCCCGGTCGTCGAGGAGACGGCGAAGGCCGCCGCCGTACTCCTCCTCTTCGTCTTCCGCCGCCGGCACGTCGACGGCATCACGGACGGCATCGTCATCGCCGGCCTCACCGCCACCGGCTTCGCGTTCACCGAGAACGTCCTCTACCTCGGCAACGCCGTCGGCCGCGACCTCTCCCTCGGCTCGCTCGGCCTGAACTCACTGGCCGGCCTCGCCGATTCCCTCACCGCGGGCACGTTCTTCGTACGGGTCATCATGTCGCCGTTCGCGCACCCGCTCTTCACGGTCCTGACCGGCCTGTCCTTCGGCATAGCCGCGACCCGCTACCCCCACCACCGCCCGCTGCGCCTGGCGCTCCCCGTCCTCGGCCTCACGACGGCGATCCTGCTCCACTCCATATGGAACAGCGCCTCGTCCCTCGGCAGCTTCGGCTTCCTGGCGGTCTACGGCCTCTTCATGGTCCCGGTCTTCGCCGCCCTCTCGTGCCTCGCCGTCTGGTCCCGCCGCGAGGAGCTGCTCTCCCTGCGCACGTACCTGCCCCCGTACGCGGCCGCCGGCTGGCTCACCCCGACCGACCCGCTCACCCTCTCCTCCCTCAGGACGCGCGCCCTCGCCCGCTCGATAGCCCGCCGCACGCACGGCCCCGCCGCCGCCCGGGCCGTCACCGAATACGCCGCCCTGGCCACCTCCCTCGCCTTCCTCCGCCGCCGCGCCCACCGCACCGGCCCCACCCCCGACTTCCACACCCGCGAACGCACCCTCCTCCACCACCTCTGGCAAACCAAACCTTTGGCCCACCCGGCACTGACACATGCCCACCGCACGAGGCATCAGGCGCCGTGTTCGCCTTCGACACAGGCGTACGTCACGTGCGACGAGTACCGCACGCCCGACAGCGACCGCTGATGCCGTTCCCGCACTGTCCGGCACAATGGGCTGCGTGCCCGTCACGCCCTCGTCCCCCGGTGTATCGGCCCGCATGAGCCGCCAGGCCAGCAAGGACACCTCTGTCGAGATGGCCGTCCGCCGCCTGCTGTACGCCGCCGGTCTCCGTTACCGCCTGCAGCGACGCGTACCCGACCTGCCACGCCGCACGATCGACATCGCCTTCCCCGGCGCCAGGATCGCGGTCTTCCTCGACGGATGTTTCTGGCACGGCTGCCCCGAGCACGCCACACACCCCAAGGCGAACGCCGAATGGTGGCGTCAGAAGCTCGACCGCAACATGGCACGCGACCTGGAGACGACCGAACACCTCACCGCCGCTGGCTGGACCGTCCTCCGCTTCTGGGAACACGAGGACCCCGCCGATGTGGCGCAACGGGTAGCGGACTCGGTCTCGGCGGCGCGGCGCCGGCACCGGCACCGGTGAGTGCGGGGCCTCCAGCACCGGGACCGGCACAGCCGGGCGTAAGGTCATGGCCAGAGATGTCCCTGATGTGGAGGTTGTGGTGATGGCTGGGGTTCCGGCGAGTGTGGTGGCTGCTGGTGGGCTTGTAGGGGGCTATGGGGTGGCTCGGTGGACCAAGAA
>NZ_NHSG01000400.1:0-31093 GCF_020024005.1 Streptomyces purpurogeneiscleroticus | reverse complement strand
CGCCGCCCCCTCGCCCAGCCCATCCGCCTGGGTGAGCTGGCCGCCGCACCGCTCGACCCCGACACGAAGGAGAGCACCGCATGAACAGCACCGCCTCCCACCGCCCCGCCGGCCTCGGCGGCGTGGTCGTCGCCACCGCGCTCCCGTACCGCGAGGATCCCGCGGCCCCCGCGGGGCTCGCCGTCGACCTGGACCGTTACGCCGAGCACTGCCGCTGGCTGGTGGCCAACGGCTGTGACGGCGTCGGCCCGAACGGCTCGCTGGGGGAGTACTCCTCGCTCACCGACGAGGAGCGCCGCGCGGTCGCCCGTACCGCGATCGAGGCGGTCGGCGACGACGGTTCCGTGATCGTGGGCGTGCACGGTGTCGGCAGCCACCAGGCCCGGCACTGGGCCGAGGTGGCCGCCGAGGACGGCGCCGACGGCGTGCTCTGTCTGCCGCCGACCATGTACCGCGCCAACCCCGGCGAGGTGCTCGCGCACTTCGAGGCGGTGGCCTCCGTCGGCCTCCCTGTCATGGTCTACAACAACCCCATAGACACCAAGGTCGATCTGACCCCACAACTCCTCGGCGAGATAGCGCAGATCGACAACGTCGTGGCGGTCAAGGAGTTCTCCGGCGACGTCCGCCGCGTACTGGAGATCAAGGAGCAGGCGCCGGGGCTCGACATCATCAGCGGCGCCGACGATGTGGTCCTGGAGAGCCTGCTGATGGGCGCGGTCGGCTGGTTCGCCGGCTTCCCGAACGTCTTCCCCGCCGAGTCCGCGAAGCTGTACGCGCTGGCCAGGGCCGGGCGCCTGGAGGAAGCCCGCGCGCTGTACGAGCCGCTGGTAGCCGCCTTCCGCTGGGACTCCCGTACCGAATTCGTCCAGGCCATCAAGGCGGGCATGGAGCAGGTCGGCCGGTACGGCGGCCCCTGCCGCCCGCCGCGCGGCCCGCTCATTCCCGAGCACCGCGAGCAGGTCCGCGCCGACATGGCCCGCGCCATCACCGCCCTCGAAAAGCTGGCGGCCGCCTGATGCGGTCCGTACGTACCCTGAGCGCCGTCGACTCGCACACCGAGGGCATGCCCACTCGCGTGGTGACCGGCGGGGTGGGCCCGATACCGGGCGCCACCATGGCCGACCGCCGCCGGTACGCCGTCGAACACCTCGACGGGCTCCGCCGGTTCCTCGTCGACGAGCCGCGCGGCCACCCCGCCATGAGCGGCGCCCTGCTGCAGCCGCCCACCCGCCCCGACGCCGACTGGGGCGTCCTGTACATCGAGGTCAGCGGCTTCCTGCCGATGTGCGGGCACGGCACGATCGGCGTCGCCACTGTCCTCGTCGAGACCGGCATGGTCCCGGTCACCGAGCCGGAGACCGTCGTTCGGCTGGACACCCCGGCCGGGCTCGTCGAGGCGCGGGTGAGCGTACGGGACGGCGTCGCGGAGCGGGTCACCCTGCGCAACGTCGATGCCTTCGCGCTCGAACAGGACGCCAAGGTGGACGTCCCCGGGCTGGGCGAGGTCCGCTACGACATGGCGTACGGCGGCAACTTCTACGCGATCACCGAGCTGGAGCAACTGGGGCTGCCGTTCGACCGGGCACGCAAGGACGAGATCCTGGCCGCGGGCCTTTCGATCATGAAGGCCGTCAATGAGCAGAACCGCCCCGCGCACCCCACCGATCCGCTCATCTCCGGCTGCAAGCACGTCCAGTTCCTCGCGCCGGGGTCGGATGCCCGGCACTCGCGCAACGCCATGGCCATCCACCCGGGCTGGTTCGACCGCTCCCCGTGCGGCACGGGCACCTCGGCCCGGATGGCCCAGCTGCACGCCCGCGGTGAACTCCCGCTGTACACGGAGCTCGTGAACGAGTCGTTCATCGGGACCCGGTTCACAGGACGGCTCGTCGGCACCACCGAGGTCGGCGGACTGCCCGCCGTCGTACCGGAGTTCTCCGGCCGCGCGTGGATCACCGCCACCGCCAACTACCTGCTGGATCCCAGAGATCCCTTCCCAGAAGGCTTCGTCCTGTGAGCGTCGCGAGAGAGATCTTCCGCCGCAAGCCCGTGGACTCCTCCGAGGAGGAGTCCGCCGGCGGGTTGCGCCGCACGATGGGTCTCTGGCAGCTGGTCGCGCTCAGCCTGGGCGGCCTGGTGGGCGCGGGCGTCTTCTCGCTGGCCGGAGTGGTCGCGCACGAGGACGCCGGGCCCGGCGTGATGCTCTCCTTCCTCATCGCGATCATCGCCAGCAGCGCCGCCGCGCTCTGTTACGCCGAGTTCGCGGGCACCATCCCGAAGGCGGGCTCCGCGTACACCTACTCCTACGCGGCACTCGGCGAGGTCGTCGGCTGGGCCATCGGCTGGGACCTGCTGCTGGAGTACACCGCGATCGTCGCCGTAGTGGCCATCGCCGTCTCCGGCTACTTCTCGTACGTCCTGGAAGGCATCGGCCTCGACCTGCCGGTCTGGATGCTCGGCGCGCCCGGCACCGGGGCCGGGCACCGCGTAGACCTGCTCGCCGCGCTCCTGTGCCTCCTCCTCGCCTTCGTGCTCTCGCGCGGTACGAAGGAGTCGGCGCGCTTCGAGACGATCCTGGTCGTGGTCAAGCTGGGCATCGTGGCGCTGGTGGTGATCGCCGGGGCGTTCCACATCTCGGCGGGCAACTACAGCCCTTTTCTGCCGTACGGCCTCGGCGGCGCGTTCACCGGCGCCGCGACCACGTTCTTCGCGGTCTACGGGTACGACGCGATGAGCGCGGCCGCGGAGGAGAGCGCCGAGGCGAAGAAGGTGCTGCCGAAGGCCATCGTGATCTCCCTCGGCATCGCCGCGGTCGTCTACCTGCTGGTGTGCGTCGTGCTGCTGGGCATGCAGGACTACCGCCGGATCGACGTGGACAGTCCGTTCTCCAGCGCGCTGGCCTCGGTCGGCCTCGGCGGGCTCGGCATGGTCGTCGCCGTCGGTGCCATCATCGGCATCACCACCTCGGCCTTCGCCAACATGCTGGCGGTGTCCCGGGTCTGGTACTCGATGAGCCGGGACGGGCTGCTGCCGCGCTACTTTGCCCGTAACCACCCGAAGCGGCAGGTGCCGACCCGGGTGATCTGGCCGGTGGGGATCGGCTCGGCGGTCATCGCCGGGTTCCTGCCGATCCGGGAGGCCGCCGATCTCACCAATATCGGCATTCTGACGGCGTTCATCGTCGTCGCGGTGGCGGTCGTGGTCATGCGGCGTACTCGTCCCGAGCTGCCGCGGGCCTTCCGTACGCCGCTGGTGCCGCTCGTGCCGGCCATCGGTGTCGCCTTCTCCGTCTGGCTGATCAGCAACCTCGACCCGGTGACCTGGCTGCGGTTCGCCGGGTGGATGGCGCTCGGCATGGTCGTGTACGCGCTGTTCGGTTACCGGAACTCGCAGGAGAACCCGGACCGCGCGGGCCGGGGGCAGGACCGGGAACGGGTCACGGACCCTTTCTGATCAGCTCGTCCGCCGGGTCGTTCACCGGCTGCGGGGTGCCCGTGAGGTCCATGACGAAGAGCGGGACGTGCAGCGCGTCGGCGCGGGTCCGGGCGTCGCGCGCGTACCCCGCCAGCGAGAAGAACACCGCGAGCGCGGAGTCGTTGAGGCCGTTCAGCCAGACCGTCTCGATCTCGCGGAGCCGGGTCGGGCGGGTGGTCGGGTCGACCTGGGCGACCAGCCCGCGGCCGCGTACGTCCACCCCCGACGAGCTGCGCTCGGGGGCGCGTACGACCTCGGTGAAGCCCAGCCACTTCAGGTACTGGACGGCGGCGGTGACGCAGTCCCGCGCGGTGCGGATCGTCACCGGGCGGAAGGCCGGGCGCAGCGTGGCCGGGTGCGCGGGGGAGCGGTGTCCCGCACGGCCGAGTGGGGTGATCTCCGGGGCCGGCGGTCCCGGGGCCGGTATCACCGGCACCCGGACGACCGTGCCGCAGGCGCACGCCGACTCCGGCGCCGGCCACTCGTCCAGCCGCCCGCAGGACTCGCAGCGCACCTCGACCCAGGAGCTCTGCCACGTGCGGTGCTGGATCTCGACGGGCACCCCGCCGCGCAGCACGGGCATGGTCAGCGGCGCCCCGCACGCGCACGGGAAGGTGGGCGGGGTGAAGGCGTTCTCGCGGCGGCACGTAGGGCAGCGCACCGGCACGCTGTCGGCCATGTTCGGCTCCTGGCGGGTCGTTCGGCTCTTCGCCGTCCATGGTCTCCCGGAACGCGCCGTTCGTGGGGCGAATCGCGGGGAGAAGCGGGAGGGCAGGCGGGAGGAGAGACGAGCACAGGGCCCGGCTCGTCCGTGACCGTACGGACGAGCCGGGCCCTGCGGGTGGTTCCCGCCCGGTGACACGGGTTACAGGCGCGACAGGACACGCGCCACCGGACGGAGTCTGGGGAGAGGGGTGGGTGAGGAAGGTGTGCTCCGCGGTGCGGAGGAGAGGACGTGCCCTTCCCTATGAGACGCGTCCGTACCACCGCACTGGCTTCTCCTGCCGCGCCGCGGAGCCCACCGTCGGCCGGTGGCCGAAGCCGCCGGCCGGTCCGTACCGCCCGGCCACCCCTCAACGGGCCGGACGGTACGGACGCGCAAGGGTGCTGACCTCCCGTCAGTCCTCACGCAGCCTTTCGAGGACCAAAGCTCAGTCCTCGCGCAGCTCGCGGACCTTGGCCTCGACGCGCTTGCCGTAGTCCGGGTCGGCGGCGTGGAAGTGCGCGAGGTTCTTCTCGATGACGTCGTCGCGGGAGACCTGCGAGAGGCCGCCGGCGATGTTCGCCACGAGACGCTTCTTCTCGTCCTCGGACATCAGCCGGTAGAGCTCGCCCGCCTGGAAGAAGTCGTCGTCCTTGGTGTGCTGCGGGGCCTCGTGGGTGCCGGTGTGGCCGGTGACGGCGAACGGCGCGGACAGCGCGTCGTTCGTCTGGACCGGGCCGTCGTAGCTGTTCGGCTCGTAGTTCTTCGCCTGCCGGCCCTGGGAGTTGGAGGCCATCAGACCGTCCCGGCCGTAGTTGTTCGCCACGGTCGCCTTGGGGGCGTTGACCGGCAGCTGGGTGTGGTTGACGCCCAGGCGGTAGCGCTGCGCGTCGGCGTAGGCGAAGAGCCGGCCCTGCAGCATCTTGTCGGGCGACGGGCCGATGCCGGGCACGAAGTTGTTCGGCGAGAAGGCGGCCTGCTCGACCTCGGCGAAGACGTTGTCGGGGTTGCGGTCCAGGACCATCCGGCCGACGCGCTGCAGCGGGTAGTCCTTGTGCGGCCACACCTTGGTCAGGTCGAATGGGTTGAAGCGGTAGTCCGCAGCCTCGGCCGCCGGCATGATCTGCACGTACAGCGTCCAGGACGGGTACACGCCGCGCTCGATGGACTGCAGCAGGTCGGTCTGGTGCGAGTTGGCGTCCTTGCCGGCCAGTTCGGCGCCCTGGTCGGCGTCCAGGCAGCGGATGCCCTGGTTGGTCTTGAAGTGGTACTTGACGAAGAACTGCTCGCCCTCGGCGTTGGTCCACTGGTAGGTGTGCGAACCGTAGCCGTTCATGTGGCGGTAGGAGGCCGGGATGCCCCGGTCGCCCATCAGCCAGGTGACCTGGTGGGTGGCCTCGGGGGCGTGCGCCCAGAAGTCCCAGACGTTGTCCGGCTCCTGCTTGCCCGTGAAGGGGTCGCGCTTCTGCGAGTGGATGAAGTCGGGGAACTTGATCGGGTCCTTGATGAAGAACACCGGGGTGTTGTTGCCGACGAGGTCGTAGTTGCCCTCTTCGGTATAGAACTTGACCGCGAAGCCGCGCGGGTCACGCGCCGCGTCCGGACCGCCGAGGCTGTCGGCGACGGTCGAGAAGCGGATGAACAGCTCGGTCCGCTTGCCGACGGTGTTCAGGAAGTCGGCGCGGGTGAAGCCGGTGACGTCGTCGGTCACCTCGAAGTAGCCGTACGCGCCGGAACCGCGGGCGTGCACCACACGCTCCGGGATGCGCTCCCGGTTGAAGCGGGCGAGCTTCTCGATCAGGTGCTGGTCCTGCAGGACGATCGGGCCACCGATGCCGGCGGTGGCGGAGTTCTGGTTGTCGGCGACGGGGGCGCCCGACTCCGTGGTGAGTGTGCGCGCCGTCAGCGAGGGCTTCGTCATGGTGACCTTCCGTACGAAGAGCGCGGAAGCCGACTTCCGCATGTTGGAGCGTATGGAGGGCTCCAACCAAACGTCAACAGTTTGTTGAAAACTTGCTCGTGACCTTCTACCACCGCACGCAGCGGCCGGAAAAGGGTCCCGGCGGCGGCACCTGGGCGCGACAGGACAGGTGTCGGCGCCGCCGCCGGAAGTCTGTGTGTGCTGTTATGCGTCGGGCCTGGCCAGCACATCCACCAGGACCGGGCGCCGCGTGGAGACGGCCTCCTTGCGGGCCCACTCCAGCGCAGAGCGCAGCCCTTCCCGGTCCGTGACCCGGCAGCCGGAGCAGTCGTACGCCTCGGCCAGGCGCACGGCGTCCGGACCGCGCTCGTCCCGGCCGAGCAGTAACTGCACGTACGGCACCGGGCACTCCGCGGCGAGCGTCAACTCCTCGGCCAGCGGCGGGAGTTCGGGCCCCGTACCGAGCCCGACCAGCACGGTGTCCGGGGCCGCCGCGGCCAGTGCGACCCGGGCGCCGAGCGTCGCGGGGACCGCCCAGCCCGTTGGCCCGCCGCGACCGCCGAGGAGCAGCCGCCGTGGCCTGCCGACCGGGAGCAGCGCGCCGCCCCACTCGCCGTACACCTCCTCGGTGAGGACGAAGCAGGCGTCCATACCGAAGACCGCGTCCAGCTCCGCATGGACCCGGCCGACCGGGACCGGGCCGCCGCCCGGGGCGGGCGCAGCGTCCGCGGCCCCTGCGGGCCTGGTCCACGAGGCGCACTCCCGCTCCGTACCGGACGCCGCGTCGTACAGCGCCTCCAAGAAGAGCCGCGCGTCCGCGACAACCCCCGGGCCGGCCGTGCCGTACCCGCCGATCGCCGACGGCTCGGCATCCACCTGGATCACCGTGGGCACCTCCGCGAGGAGGCCGGCGGCCCGCCCGGTGCCGACCGCGAGCACGCAGTCCGCCGCACCGAGGGCCTGGTCCCCCGGAGAATGCCCGACGGTGCCGGCGTACAGCTCGTGGCCGTCCCCCGCGCAGCCCCGGCCGCCCGGGGTGTCGGCGAAGGGCACCCGCAGCCGATCGGCCAGCGCGCGGAGCGCGGCACCGGCGTCCGCAGCGGTCACCCCGCCGCCCGCCAGCAGTAGCGGTCGGCGCGCGGCCAGCAGCAGTTCCAGCGCGGCCGCGACCTGCGGCGGATGCGGTGCGCCGCTCCGTACGGGCAGTGGCGCGTCGACCGCCGGATCGTATGCGATCTCCGCCCCGGTGTCGGCGGGCAGTTCCACCAGCACCGGCCCCGGCCGGCCCTCGCGGGCCGTACGGAACGCCTCGCGCAGCGCCCACGGCAGGCGGGCGGCGGAGGCGGCCGGTAACACCTGCTTGGTTACCGCACGTACCGGCTCCCCGGGGCCCGCGGCGAGGCAGACCAGCGGTACGCCGTCGGCGTGTGCGGCGTGCAGTCCGGGGACCAGGCCAGGGCCCGACGCCGCGCCCGCGACGACCACCCCGGTGCGCCCGCTCGCGCGGGCCCAGCCGTCGGCCATGTGCGCTGCGGACTGCGCGTGGCGTGCGGCCGGGAGAGCGGTGCCGGCGGCCGCGAGCGCCGCGTGCAGCGGGTGGCCGGGCGCGTCCGGGCAGCCGAAGGCGGTGTCGCCGCCCTCGTCCCGGACGATGCGCGCGGCCGCCGCTGCGGCGGTCATCCTCGGCATCGGTCGCTCCCCCCGGTCGTCCGTCAGTCGTCCGGGCTCAGTGCCGGCCGGCGGCGCGCAGCGGGGCGGGCAGCCACTCGAAGGCACCGGCGCTCGGGCGGTCGCCGGGCTTGTACTCCAGGCCCACCCAGCCGTCGTAACCGGCCTTCTTGAGGCGGTTGATCAGGTCGGTGAAGTCCAGGTGACCGGTGCCGGGCGCGCCGCGTCCGGGGCTGTCGGCGATCTGCACGTGCCCGGTCTTCTCGGTGTACGACTCGATGACCTCGTTGAGGTCCTCGCCGTTCATGGCCAGGTGGTACAGGTCCATCAGGAACTTGGCGTTGCCGAGCCCGGTGGCCGCGTTGACCTTGTCGACGATCTCGATGGCCTTGGGCGCGGAGACGATCGGGCACAGCGGCGACTCGGGCTGGTTCAGGGCCTCGATCAGCAGCGTCGCGCCGATGGCGTTGGCGGCCCGGGCGGCGTAGGTGAGGTTGGCGAGGGCCACCTCGTCCTGGAGGGCCGGGTCGACGCCCTCGATACGGTTGCCGTACAGCGCGTTCAGCGACGTGCAGCCCATCGTGCGGGCGAACTCCACCGCGACCGGTACGTTGGCACGGAACTTCTCGGACTCCTCGCCGGGCAGGGAGAGGGCGCCGCGGTCGGGGCCCGGCAGCTGCCCGGCGTAGAAGTTCAGGCCGACCAGCTGGGTGCCGGCGTCGTTCAGCGCGTCCCGCAGCGCGTCCAGCTCGGACTGCTCGGGCACCGGCGCGTCGACCCACGGCCACCACAGCTCGACCGCGGTGAAGCCGGCGGCGGCCGCGGCGGCGGGGCGCTCCAGCAGCGGGAGCTCGGTGAAGAGGATCGACAGATTGACGTCGAAGCGCGTGTCGGTGAAGCCCATGCGGCGTAAGCGCCTTCCGTATTGCGAAACTTTCTTTCTGCGTATTGGAAGAGTGCCCGGGGGGTAGGAGGGCTGTCAAGGGGTCCCGTGCGGTCGATTCTGGTGGCCGGGCCGACGTCGGCAGTAGGTTGACGGTGTGCGATTGAGAGTGGAGTTCACGACGGAGCCGTTCGACCTGGACGAGGCGCCGGACCATGCGGTGGTGGCCCGCGAGGTCGTCACGGGCGCCGAGCTGGACGCGGTCGACGTCGGCCCGTTCGGCAATACCGCCGAGGGGGACGCGGAGCGGGTGCTCACCGCGGTGGACGCGCTGCTGCGGCAGTCCCTGGCGGCCGGCGCCACCCGCGTCTCGCTCCAGGTCAACGTGGTACGGGACGGCCGTGACGGCCAGGACGCCAAGGAGGCCGAGCGGTGACCGAGCCTGCCGACCACCCGTTCGTCCAAGCGGTGAAGCCGCTGGTGGACGCGATGGGCGGGGAGATGGTCGCGCCCGATCTGGCGCAGGGGGACGACGTCGTACTGACCTGGGAGGGCGAGGACCGGGTGGCCGTACGGCTGCCGCACCTCTCCGACTCCCTGGATCACCTGCTGACGGACCTGGAGCGCCGGCACGGCCGTCCGCTCGCCGAGCTGGACCGCAAGACCAAGCAGTCGGTCGTGCGCATCCTGGAGGCCCGCGGCGCCTTCTCCGTACGGCATGGCGTGGAAACGGTCGCGAGCGCGCTCGGCGTCTCGCGTTTTACGGTGTACAACTACCTCAACAGGGAGAACGGGGCGAAGGCCGGGCGCTGACCGGCTCCCGTCCCTTACCTCGCGGCAAACCGCCACAAGCCGTCGTTCCGGGTTTCCGGAACGGCGGCTTTCGTGTTGCCGAGTTTTCAACAAAGTGTTGACGTGGTGTTGTCGGGAGACTTAGCTATGCCCAGCCCGTCCAACGCACAGCACGACGCAGCCACGGAGGCTTCCCGTGTCTTCGAGTACGACTCCGGGGCTCACCCGGTTCAATGCCGCCGATGTCAGCGAGGCCCAGGCCGCGCTGCACGAGGTGTGTGCCAGCGAGGCGTGGGGGAGCAAGATCCTCGCGCAGCGCCCGTACGCCGACACCGAGGCCCTCTTCGCCGCCAGTGATGCCGCCATGGCAGAGCTGACGGCGGACGACCTGGCCGAGGCGATGGCGGGGCACCCGCCCATCGGCCGCCCCAAGCCGGGCGACCCCACCTCCTCCCGCGAGCAGCGCGGGATGGCGGGGGCCTCCGACGAGCTCAAGGCCGAGATGCTCGAACTGAACCTGGCCTACCAGGAGCGCTTCGGGCACGTCTTCCTCATCTGCGCCACCGGCCTGACCGCCGAGCAGATGAGGGACGCGGTCCGTAACCGGATCGACAACGCGCCGGAACACGAACGAGAGATCGTGCGTGGGGAGCTCGTCAAGATCAACCGCATCCGCCTGACCCGCCTCGCAGAAGGAGACGCAGCATGAGCAGCGACACGGCTGCCGATCAGACGTCGGTGTCCACGCACATCCTGGACACCAGCGTCGGCCGCCCCGCAGAGGGCGTGGCCCTCACGCTCTCGGTGCGCTCCGGCAGCGACGGGGCATGGACCGCGCACGGCGCGTCCAAGACGGACGCGGACGGGCGCTGCAAGGACCTGCCGGCCCTGCCGGCGGGCACCACGCACGTACGCCTCGATTTCGAGACGGAGGCGTACTTCGTTTCCAACCAGCACAGCACCACAAAGCAAGCCGAGGAACAGCAGGACGCCCCCGCGCTACGGGACAGCGGAGCCTTCTTCCCGGAGGTGGCAATCACCTTTGCCGTCAAGCCGGGCGAGCACTACCACGTACCGCTGCTGCTCAACCCGTTCGGCTACTCCGTATACCGAGGGAGCTAGCACCGACATGCCCACGATTCTCGGCCAGAACCAGTACGGCAAGGCGGAAAACCGGGTCGTAAAGATCACCCGGGACGGCGACACGCACCACATCAAGGACCTCAACGTCTCCGTCGCCCTCTCCGGCGACCTGGAGGAGGTCCACCTCTCCGGCTCCAACGCCAACTGCCTGCCCACGGACACGACGAAGAACACCTGCTTCGCGTTCGCCAAGGAATACGGCATCGAGTCCGCCGAGCAGTACGGCATCCACCTCGCCCGGCACTTCGTCGACAGCCAGCCGTCCATCCACCGGGCGCGCATCCGCATCGAGGAGTACGCCTGGGAGCGCATCGCCGGCGCCGACGCCAACTCCAAGTTCATCGGCGCCGACGAGGTCAAGCACTCCTTCGTCCGCAAGGGCCAGGAGACCCGCCTCGCGCAGATCACGTACGACGGCGAGAAGTTCGAGATCCTCTCGGGCCTCAAGGACCTGACCGTGATGAACTCCACGAACTCCGAGTTCTGGGGCTACATCAAGGACAAGTACACGACGCTGCAGGAGGACTACGACCGCATCCTCGCCACCTCGCTCTCCACCTGGTGGCGGCACAACTGGACGTCCGACGAACAGCGGATGCCCAACTGGGAGCGGTCCTACGACCAGGCCAAGAAGCACATCCTCAACGCCTTCGTCGAGACCTACTCGCTCTCCCTGCAGCAGACCCTGTACCAAATGGGTTCGCGGGTCATCAACAACCGCAGCGAGATAGACGAGATCCGCTTCTCGGCGCCGAACAAGCACCACTTCCGCCAGGACCTCTCCCCCTTCGGCCTCGACAACGAGGCGAAGGACGGAGCCGTCTACTACGCGGCGGACCGCCCGTACGGGCTCATCGAGGCCACCATCCTGCGCGACGGTGTCGACGCGCGCATCCCGGTGGACATGACCAACCTCTGACGGCTCTCCCACGCCGCGAAAGTGCCTCGTATCCCCCTCCCGTTCTCCCGCACGGCGGGAGGGGGCCGCGAATCCTGAGGGGAACGACCCATGGCACAGCAATCGCACGTTGAGCACCACCCTGTAACCGACGTCCACCCGGTGGACGAGAAGCTGGGGCCCAAGCGGCTCGTCCCCGCCGCCCTCCAGCACATCGCCGCCATGTACGCCGGCGTGGTCACCCCTCCGCTCATCATCGGCCAGGCCGCCCACCTGGACTCGGCCGGCCAGACCCGGCTGATCGCCGCGAGCCTCCTCATCGCCGGGCTCGCCACCCTCCTGCAGACCCTGGGCATGGGGAAGTTCGCCGGAAACCGGCTGCCGTTCGTGAACGCCGCCTCCTCGGCCGGCATCACGCCCATGCTCGCCATTGCCGAGACCACCGCCAAAGGGCACCAACTGCCCGCGATCTACGGCGCGGTCATGGTCGCCGGCGTCTTCTGCCTGGCAGTGGGTCCCTTCTTCGGCAAGCTGCTGAGGTTCTTCCCGCCGCTGGTGACCGGTGTCGTGATCACACTCATCGGCGTGACGCTGATGCCCGTACCGGTCGGCTGGGCCCAGGGCGGCGACGCGAACGCCGCCGACCACGGCGACATGAAGTACCTGGCCCTCGCCGGCTTCACGCTCGTCGTCATCCTGCTCATCCAGCGCTTCTTCCAGGGCTTCATCAAGCAGATCGCCCTCCTCCTCGGCCTGGTCATCGGCACCCTCGCCGCGATCCCCTTCGGCCTGGCGGACTTCTCCTCGCTGCGCGAGGCGCCGGTCGCCGCGCTGCCCACGCCCTTCGCCTTCGGCCCGCCGGAGTTCCAGCCCGCCGCGATCCTCTCGCTGTGCATCGTCATGCTCGTCCTGATGACCGAGTCGTCGGCGGGAATGCTGGCACTCGGCGAGATCTGCGACCGCGAGTGCACCGGCAGGACCATCACGCGTGGTCTGCGTACGGACGGCATCGCCACCCTCATCGGACCGGTCTTCGGCGGCTTCCCCACCAGCGCCTTCGCGCAGAACGTCGGCGTCGTCTCGCTCACGAAAGTACGCAGCCGCTACGTCGTCGCCGTCGCGGGCGGTGCGCTCATCGTGCTCGGCGCCTTCCCCGTGCTCGGCGCGGTCGTCTCGCTCGTCCCGATGCCCGTGCTCGGCGGCGCCGGCATCGTCCTCTTCGGCTCCATCGCGGTGAGCGGCATCCGCACGCTCTCCGAAGCGGGCCTGGACGACAGCTCCAACATCATCCTCGTGGCCGTCTCGCTCGGCGCCGGCATCATCCCCCTCGCCGCGCCGACGTTCTACGCGGACTTCCCGGCCTGGGCACAGACCGTCCTCGGCTCCGGCATCAGCGCCGGCGCGCTGGTCGCGGTCCTGCTCAACCTGTTCTTCCACCATCTCGGCACCCGGAGCACCACACCGGCGGCAGTACTGTCAGCTGCGTCGCCCGGCTCCGGCACTCAAATTCCCTAGGGTCCTGCCGTGCCCAGTCAGCAACAGAGTGAAGGAAGACCCCATGGCAGCACCGGCAACCCCTGACAGCGCGGTCGCGCGCGTCATCATCGAGAACTGCGCGATCGCGACCGTCGACGCGGACGACACCGAGTACGCGAGCGGACACGTCGTCATCGCCGGCAACCGGATCGAGTCGGTGGGCGCGGGACCCGCGCCCGAGGGCCTGGACGGTGTCGTACGCCGTATCGACGGCACCGGCCACCTGCTCACCCCCGGCCTGGTCAACACGCACCACCACTTCTACCAGTGGATCACCCGCGGCCTCGCGACCGACCACAACCTCTTCAACTGGCTGGTCGCGCTGTACCCCACCTGGGCCCGCATCGACGAGCCGATGGCGGCGGCGGCCGCGCAGGGCTCGCTCGCGATGATGGCCCGCGGCGGTGTCACCACTGCCATGGACCACCACTACGTCTACCCGCGCGGCTCCGGCGACCTCTCGGGCGCCATCATCAAGGCCGCGTCCGACATGGGCGTACGCTTCACGCTCGCCCGCGGCTCGATGGACCGCGGCGAGTCGGACGGCGGGCTGCCGCCGGACTTCGCGGTGGAGTCCCTGGAGGGCGCGCTCGCGGCCACCGAGGAGACCATCGACCGGCACCACGACGCCTCCTTCGACGCGATGACGCAGATCGCCGTCGCGCCGTGCTCGCCGTTCTCGGTCACCACCGACCTCCTCAAGCAGGGCGCCGAACTGGCCCGCCGCAAGGGAGTACGCCTCCACACCCACGGCAGCGAGACCGTGGAGGAGGAGAAGTTCTGCCACGAGCTGTTCGGCATGGGCCCGACCGACTACTTCGAGTCCACCGGCTGGCTCGGCGAGGACGTGTGGATGGCGCACTGCGTCCACATGAACGACTCGGACATCGAGGCGTTCGCCCGTACCCGTACGGGCGTCGCCCACTGCCCGTCGTCCAACGCGCGCCTCGCGGCCGGCATCGCCCGGGTACCGGACATGCTCGCGGCCGGCGTCCCGGTCGGCCTCGGCGTGGACGGCACCGCCTCGAACGAGTCCGGCGAGCTGCACACCGAGCTGCGCAACGCGCTGCTCATCAACCGCCTCGGCCCGCACCGCGAGGCCGCCCTGAATGCCCGTCAGGCGCTGCGCCTGGGCACCCACGGTGGCGCGCGGGTGCTCGGCCGGGCCGACCAGATCGGCTCGGTGGAGGCCGGCAAGCTCGCCGACCTGGTGCTGTGGAAGCTGGACGGCCTCGGCCACTCCACCATCGCCGACCCGGTCACCGCGCTGGTCTTCGGCGCGGCGGCCCCGGTGACCCTCTCGCTGGTCAACGGCCGGCCGGTGGTCGAGGACAACCGCCTCGTCACCGTCGACGAGGACGCCATCGCACGTACCGCACGCGCCGAGTCCCAGCGGCTCGCCCGCATCGCCGCCGGGGGCTGACCCCAGCGGTACGCACCTCCCGTACGGCCGGCCGGTACAGGCGGCCCGTACGGCACACCTGAAGACTCGGCCGGGGGGGACGGCCCCCGGCTGAGCTTGTGGATCCGAGCGGGATCCACAAGCGCCGTGACCCGGGGACGCGGGCAAGAACCCGCGTCCCCGGGCCGGTACCTCCCACCCGCTCTCCGCGTCACCACGCACCACCCCTCCACGCGCGCCATAAGCGCACTGCTACACCCGCAACCGCACTCGCACCCGCACGGCATCACATCGCATCCCTCCGTGACAGGCTCGTGCCACCGGCCCGGTGGCACAGAAATCGAAGGAGGCCCGCAGTGGCCGCAACACCCGGGCAGCAAGTGGAGGGGGACCGGAAGCATCCGGTCGACGAGACCCTTCCGCCTTTCAGAATGTTCACCAGCGGTCTGCAGCACGTGGCCGCGATGTACGCGGGCGTGGTGGCCCCGCCGATGATCGTCGGGCCGGCCTGCGGGCTGAGCGCGACCGAGACGGCGTTCCTCATGGGCGCCAGCCTCTTCACCGCCGGCATCGCCACCCTGCTGCAGACGCTCGGCTTCTGGAAGATCGGCGCGAAGCTGCCGTTCGTCAACGGCGTCTCGTTCGCGGGCGTTACCCCGATGGTCGCCATCGGCAAGGCGCAGAGCCCCGAGAACGCGCTGCCGATCATCTTCGGCGCGGTGATCGTCGCCGGTGTACTGGGCTTCGTCCTCGCCCCGTACTTCTCCAAGCTGGTGCGCTTCTTCCCGCCGGTCGTCACCGGCACCGTGATCACCCTGATCGGCGTCTCGCTCCTCCCGGTGGCCTTCAACTGGTCCCAGGGCGGCAACGCGGCGGCGCCGGACTACGGTTCGCTGACCAACATCGGCATGGCGGCCCTGACGTTCGTCATCGTGCTGGTACTCCGACGCACATTGCGCGGCTTCCTCCAGCAGATATCCATCCTCCTGGGCCTGATCGCCGGCACGCTCATCGCGATACCGGTCGGCATCACCGACTTCAGCGTGCTCGCCAAGGCCGATGTCATCGGCTTCCCGACGCCCTTCCACTTCGGGGCCCCGCAGTTCGACATCGCCGCCATCATCTCGATGTGCATCGTGATGCTGGTCTGTATGACGGAGTCGACCGCCGACATGCTGGCGCTCGGAAAGATCGTCGGCCGCCCCGCCGACGAGCGCACCATCGAGGGCGGCCTGCGCGCCGACACCCTGGGTACCGCGATCAGCCCGCTCTTCAACGGCTTCGCGTGCAGCGCGTTCGCGCAGAACATCGGCCTGGTCGCGATGACCAAGGTACGCAGCCGCTTCGTCGTGGCGGCCGGCGGTCTGATCCTGATCGTCCTGGGCCTCTGCCCGATCGCCGCGTCCGTCATCTCCCTCGTACCGCTGCCGGTACTGGGCGGCGCGGGCATTGTCCTCTTCGGCTCGGTCGCGGCGAGCGGCATCCAGACGCTCTCCACCGCGGCGCTGGAGAAGGGTGAGAACGCGCTGATCGTCGCGGCGGCCGTCGGCATCGGCCTGATCCCGATCGCGGCGCCCGAGTTCTACCACAACTTCCCCAAGGACCTGCTGGTCGTCCTGGACTCCGGCATTTCCACAGGCTGTCTCGTCGCCATCGTCCTCAACCTCCTCTTCAACCACCTTCGCGCAGGCCGTGAAGGTGAACAGCAGGAGGCAGTGGCGGGAATGGAGGATGGAATTCCGCCGCAGAGGTCGGCAGAAGGGTCTTCCGCTGCCGGGGTGCACTGACGTAACGTCGTGCCGCCCAGCGCACGATGGAAGTTACTTTCCAGTCTTTAGGCCGGTCCTGCCCGTGGACTCCGTACCGTACGGAGCCCACGGGCAGGGCCGGCCGCATCCTGTTGTCGGCGTTTCGGGCTCCCCGCCGCGCCCTCGTCGTAAGGGACGGACACAGCCATCCGATGACAAGTTTCTGGCGCAGGGCTGGTTGGATGCGGGCATGAGCGATGGTGGACACCCGGAATCGGGGCTCTCGAAGAGTGTCTGGAGCGAAGCCGACTTCGAGGAGATGGGCTGGCACGACGCCACTGTCCATGGCTTGCACGTGCAGCGCACCGATGGCGTTCTGCCACGCCTCCTGCTGGACCTCGACTACATCGTGCGCTGGGTCCATCCGGTCCCGCCGGCGAAGTACTTCTCCTTCTGGATGTCCCCGGCGACATTGGTTTTCGATGAATTCTGGGACCTGGAAGGCGACTTCGATTACAAGGGGACGTACCCGGAGCTGACGATCGACGACGTGCACCGACTGGTGCCGGACGACGGCAGAGCCGACATCCCCCAGTGGCACATCGAAGGCCACGCGTTCGACCTGAAGTTCCGCGCGGCCGGCTTCCGCCAGTACTTCCGGCAGGCTCCGCGGCTCGCCTCGGTGCGGGTCCTGTCGCCCGACGAACGTGGCGGGTGCTGCTTCACGGAGGCCGGCTTCGGGTGAGCCGTGCCGGGGATACGGGAATGCCCCGCGCCGGGTGGCACGGGGCATTCCCGAGGGCTCTGGCGCGTGGCGTGCGTCAGTCCAGGAGTTCGTACGCCGGGAGGGTCAGGAAGGCGGCGTAGTCGGTGTCGAGGGAGACCTGGAGGAGGAGGTCGTGGGCCTGCTGCCACTTGCCGGTGGTGAAGGCTTCCTCGCCCACCTCCTTGCGGATGGCGGCCAGTTCCTCGTCGGCGATGCGGCGGACGAGGTCGGCGGTGACCTTTTCGCCCTCGTGGCCCGGCTCCTGGAAGACGACGCCCGCGTCGACCCACTGCCAGATCTGGGAGCGGGAGATCTCGGCGGTGGCCGCGTCCTCCATCAGGCCGAAGATGGCGACGGCGCCGAGGCCGCGCAGCCATGCCTCGATGTAGCGGGTGCCGACCTGGACCGCGTCGACCAGGCCCTGGTACGTGGGCTTGGCGTCGAGGGAGTCGATGGCGATCAGGTCGGCGGCGGAGACGGAGACGTCTTCGCGGAGGCGCTCCTTCTGGTTGGGCTTGTCGCCCAGCACCGCGTCGAAGGAGGCGCGGGCGATCGGGACCAGGTCGGGGTGGGCGACCCAGGAGCCGTCGAAGCCGTCGCCGGCCTCGCGGTCCTTGTCGTTCTTGACCTTGGCGAGCGCCTTCTCGTTGGCCTCGGGGTCCCGGCGGTTCGGGATGAAGGCCGCCATGCCGCCGATCGCGTGCGCGCCGCGCTTGTGGCACGTACGGACCAGGAGTTCGGTGTACGCGCGCATGAACGGGGCCGTCATCGTGACCGCGTTGCGGTCCGGGAGGACGAACTTGGCGCCGCCGTCGCGGAAGTTCTTCACGATCGAGAAGAGGTAGTCCCAGCGGCCGGCGTTCAGGCCGGAGGCGTGGTCGCGCAGCTCGTAGAGGATCTCCTCCATCTCGTACGCCGCGGTGATCGTCTCGATGAGGACCGTGGCGCGGATGGTGCCCTGGGGCACGCCCACGTAGTCCTGCGCGAAGACGAAGATCTCGTTCCAGAGGCGGGCCTCCAGGTGCGACTCCGTCTTCGGGAGGTAGAAGTACGGGCCCTTGCCGAGGTCGAGCAGGCGCTTCGCGTTGTGGAAGAAGTACAGGCCGAAGTCGACCAGGGCGCCGGGGACGGGCTTGCCGTCGAGCTGGAGGTGGCGCTCGTCGAGGTGCCAGCCGCGGGGGCGCATCACGACGGTCGCGAGCTCCTCGGCGGGCTTCAGCGCGTAGGACTTGCCGCTGCGCTCGTCGGTGAAGTCGATCCGGCGCTCGTACGCGTCGATCAGGTTGAGCTGGCCGAGGACGACGTTCTCCCAGGTGGGAGCGGAGGCGTCCTCGAAGTCGGCGAGCCAGACCTTGGCGCCCGAGTTGAGCGCGTTGATGGTCATCTTCCGGTCGGTGGGACCGGTGATCTCCACCCGGCGGTCGTTGAGGGCCGCGGGGGCCTCGGCGACCTTCCAGGAGTCGTCCGCGCGGATGTGCGCGGTCTCGGGGAGGAAGTCCAGGGTGCTGGTGCGGGCGATCTCCGCGCGGCGCTCGTCGCGGCGGGCGAGGAGTTCGTCGCGGCGGGGGGTGAACCGGCGGTGCAGCTCAGCCACAAAGGCCAGGGCGGCCTCGGTGAGGACCTCGCCCTGACGCTCCAGGGGCTCGGCTTCGACGATGGCCAGCGGGGACGGCGCTGGTGCGGACATGGGCTGTCACTCCATTCAGCAGCGGTGCCTTGACGGCCGCCGGGGCGCCCTGGCGGCACTGGGTGCCGAGGGCTCCGAGATACGGTCGCGGGCGCCGTCTGGGGTTCAGGGCGCTTCTGACCAGTGGAGAGTAGTTTCCTTATGGCGGAAGTTCAATGGTTTGTTGACGTCGAGATTCTTTTGATCGACAGATGAGGTGATCGAATGGCGCTGAGTGCCATCGTGGTCACGCTCCATTACCGTCCGGGCCCCCGTCCAGGGGCACCGAGCCGGGGCAGGTCGGCCGGGGTGTCGATGTCGTACGGCTCGGCCACGTCCGCGCACTCGACGAGCGTGAGGGCATCCGCGTGCGCCGCGAGATAGTCCCGCGCGCCCCGGTCGCCCGTCGCGCCCGCCGCGACCGCGGCCCAGCGTTCCGCCCCGACCAGGACCGGGTGCCCGCGCCGCCCCTCGTACACCGCCGCCGCCAGATCCGCGCCCGCCTCGTACGCCGCCACCAGCCGGGCCACCGCCGCGGATCCGATGCCCGGCTGGTCGACGAGGGAGACCAGTACGGCGCCCGCGCCCGTACCGGCCAGCGAGGCGAGACCGGCGCGCAGCGAGCTGCCCATGCCCTGCGCCCAGTCCGGGTTCTCGGTGACCGCGTACCCGGACAGCTCGGCCCGCGCGCGCACCGTGTCCGCCGCAGCGCCCAGCACGATGTGCACCGGGCCGCAGCCGCCCTCGCGCAGCACCCGCGCGGCGTTCTCGACCAGCGGCCGGCCGCGGAAGTCCAGCAGCGCCTTGGGACGCCCGCCCAGCCGCCGCCCGCCGCCGGCCGCGAGCAGCAGGCCGGCGACGGGGGGCCGCCCGGCCTTCGCGGGCGAAGAGGGCGGGGGAGTGGTGGGGTGCGCGTCCGCGCCGGAGGACGTCATGGGGTCTGTCATGGGGTCTGCTTACCGCATCACGGCGCATCGCAGCACATACCGTCGTGCGTACCGGCCGGTGCGCCCGGCGCACCACGGGCGCGGGCCGGAAGTCAAGCGACAACCGGAGCGACGGCGATTCTGCGACAGATTTGCCGGCGGGCAGGAGGTGAACGGCGCCGGTCACGGTCGTGACGCTCCCGGCCGCGGGGGCGCCGGACCCCGGCGGGGCACCGGACGGGCCGGTCGGGCGTCATGTGCCGGTTGGTGAAGGGTCCAACTGAATTTCGCTCTCCGTATGGCGCGAATAGCGCACCGTGGCGTTAACTGATCCGCGGCTTCCCGATGGAGCGGGGCCGGGTGAGGGGGCGATGAGGTGCGGTGCGAACCAACGGCCGTGGAGGGTGCCGTCGTTGTGGAGCAATGGCAGAGGCAGAAGGCGAGGCAGGAGACCGGGGTCGGGGACGATCCGCGCGTCGAAGCGCTGCGCGTGGCTGTCGCCAGGCTCCGCCGCGAGCTGGCCGGGTACCCGGCGGAACTGCCCGACCGGGGCGTCGCCGAGGAGGAACTGGCCGCGCTGGACGCCATGGTGAGCGGCGGCACGCCGGAAGTGCCGCGGCTGCGCCGCTCGCTGCTGCTGATCGCGGGAGCGGTGGGCTCGGTCAGCGCGCTGTCGCCGACGCTCACCGAGGTACGCAAGGTCATCGACCTCTTCGGTGACATGCCGCGCGGCTGATCCCACAGGGGGCCCACGGGGATCCCACGGGGGCCCACGGGAATCCCACAGGGGCCCCACGGGGATGCCCCACGGGGATCCCGCAGCGGCGGAAGAGTCCGGGAGAGAGATACGAGGCGGGGCGCGGGGCCACCAGCCCCGCGCCCCGCCTCGTACGTCAGCGGCGGTCCGCTACGCCGGGTTCTGGTTCGCCAGCGCCACCGACAGCTCGCGGGCGACCTCCTGGAGGACCGGCACGATCTTGTCCGTGGCGGCCTCGGTGACCCGGCCGGTCGGGCCGGAGATCGAGATGGCCGCGGCGGTCGGGGAGTCCGGGACCGGCACGGCGATGCAGCGCACGCCGATCTCCTGCTCGTTGTCGTCCACCGCGAAGCCCTGCCGGTCGACCTCTTCGAGGGCGGCCAGGAAGGCGTCCGGCTCGGTGATCGTCTTCTCGGTCGCGGCCGGCATGCCCGTACGGCCCAGCAGCGCGCGGACCTCCTCCGGCGCGTGGCCCGCCAGCAGCGCCTTGCCCACGCCCGTGGTGTGCGGCAGCACCCGCCGGCCGACCTCGGTGAACATGCGCACCGCGTGCCGGGACGGCACCTGCGCCACGTACACGATCTCGTCGCCGTCCAGCAGCGCCATGTTCGCCGTCTCGCCGGTCTCCTCGACCAGCCGGGCCAGGTAGGGGCGGGCCCAGGTGCCCAGCAGCCGCGCGGCGCTCTCGCCGAGGCGGATCAGGCGGGGGCCGAGCGCGTACCGGCGGTTGGGCTGCTGGCGTACGTAACCGCAGGCCACCAGCGTGCGCATCAGGCGGTGGATGGTGGGCAGCGGCAGCCCGCTGCTGGCCGACAGCTCGCTGAGACCCACTTCGCCGCCGGCGTCTGCCATCCGTTCCAGCAGGTCGAAGGCGCGCTCGAGAGACTGGACGCCGCCGCTCGCGGCTGCGGGCTTGGCTGCGTCGGAAGTGCTGGCGCTGGACGGCGGCACGTCGCGTTCCTTTCGGATCAGGTGGTGTCGGGCCCGGCGCGTGCAGAGAGGAATTCCGCGTCCGACCGGAGCAGCCTACCGGTCTCATCCTGTCGACACACTGTCTATCGCACAGTCGTTCCCGCCGGTCAGCCCCCGTTTGGCGGCGGACACGGGGGTCGACCAGGGTCGACCGGGGTTACTCGCGAGAATCCCTTGACGGCCCTAGTGGGCAAAGCTACGTTCTGCAACGCGAAAGCTACTGCCCATTCTGTGGAATCCTCCAATTCACCGAAGCGCCGGGCCGGCCCCCCTCGGAGCCCCCGCTGCCGGGCCCGTGTCCACCCCGGGCCGCCCTGTCGCGCTTCCCGGCCGAAGCCTCCGGCTTCCTGGAGCGTCATGCGCATTCTTGTCATGAACCCGAACACCACGGCCTCCATGACCGCGTCGATCCGTGCCACCGCCACCGCTGTGGCGGCCCCCGGCACCGAGATCATCGCCACCGAACCGCTCTGGGGTCCGGAGTCGATCGAGGGCCACTTCGAGGGGTACCTCAGCGCCGCGGCCGTACTGGACCGCCTCGCCACCATCGACACCCCCTTCGACGCCCTGGTCATGGCCGGGTTCGGCGAGCCGGGCCGGGAGGGTGCCCAGGAGCTGCTGGACGTGCCCGTCCTGGACATCACCGAGAGCGCCGCCCAGATGGCGATGATGCTCGGCCACTCCTACGGCGTCGTCACCACCCTCGACCGTGCCGTGCCGCAGATCGGCGACCGGCTGCTGACCGCGGGCCTGCTGCAGCGCTGCGCCGGCGTCCGCGGCACCGGCCTCGGCGTGCTGGAGCTGGAGGAGGACGCGCGGCGGACCGAGCGGATCATCGTCGAGACGGCCCGCGAGCTCGTCCGCGAGGGTGCCGAGGTGATCTGCCTGGGCTGCGGCGGGATGGCCGGGCTGCAGGAGAAGGTCGCGGCCGAGCTGGGCGTGCCGGTCGTCGACGGCGTCGCGGCGGCCGTGAAGTTCGCCGAGGCCGTGGTCGGCCTGGGGCTCACCACGAGTACGGTACGCAGCTTCGCCGCGCCGCGCCCGAAGCGGATCGGCGGCTGGCCGATCAGCGGCCAGACGTCGCAGCAGGCGTCGCAGTCGTCCGCTTCGGCCGTTCCGTCCGCCCGTGACACAGACTTTTCCGCGGAGACGTCAGGCATCTGACATCTCCACTCCCGCCGCAGGTCAGGGCGGTGCGGGCGGCCCCGCAGCAGGTGCGGGTGACGGCCGCCGACGGCCACTGAAGGGTCTTGACGGGCCGCCGCCCGAAGTGAAGACTCTTCAACAGAAAGTTGAATTTCGCAGTGCGGAAACGCCGCACTCGCGCCGAGCAACAAGAAAGGGGACCGGGTGTCCGACGTACAGCTGGTGCTCCGCTCCACGCGGGTCATCACTCCGGAGGGGACGCGCGCGGCGTCCGTCACCGTCAAGGACGGGAAGATTGCCGCGGTGCTGCCGTACGACGCCTCGGTGCCGGCCGGGGCACGGGTCGAGGACTTCGGCGACGATGTCCTCCTGCCCGGGCTCGTCGACACCCACGTCCACGTCAACGATCCGGGCCGGACGGAGTGGGAGGGCTTCTGGACCGCCACCCGCGCGGCCGCCGCCGGCGGCATCACCACCCTCGTGGACATGCCGCTCAACAGCCTCCCGCCGACCACCACGGCCGAGAACCTCGACATCAAGCGCGAGGTCGCCCGGCCCAAGGCGCACATCGACGTGGGCTTCTGGGGCGGTGCCATCCCCGGCAACGTCAAGGACCTGCGGCCGCTGCACGACGCCGGCGTCTTCGGCTTCAAGTGCTTCCTCTCGCCCTCCGGCGTGGACGAGTTCCCGCAGCTCGACCAGGAGCAACTGGCCGCGGCCCTGGGCGAGATCGCCGGCTTCGGCGGCCTGCTCATCGTGCATGCGGAGGACCCGGACCACCTGGAGAGCGCGCCGCCCGTCAGCGGCCCCAAGTACGCCGACTTCCTGGCCTCCCGGCCGCGGGTGTCCGAGAACGACGCGATCGCCGGCCTGATCGCCCTCGCCAAGCGCCTCGACGCCCGGGTGCACGTACTGCACCTCTCCTCCTCCGACGCGCTGCCGCTGATCGCGGCCGCGAAGGCGGAGGGCGTCAAGCTCACGGTCGAGACCTGCCCGCACTTCCTCACGCTCACCGCCGAGGAGATCCCGGACGGCGCGACGGAGTTCAAGTGCTGCCCGCCGATCCGCGAGTCCGCGAACCAGGACGCGCTGTGGCAGGGCCTGGCCGACGGCACGATCGACTGCATCGTCTCCGACCACTCGCCCTCCACCACCGACCTGAAGACCCCGGACTTCGGCAACGCCTGGGGCGGCATCTCCTCCCTCCAGCTCGGCCTGCCCGCGATCTGGACGGCGGCCCGCGCCCGCGGCCACTCCCTGGAGGACGTGGTCCGCTGGATGGCGGCGGCCCCCGCCGCCCTGGTCGGCCTCGAGCAGAAGGGCGCCATCGTCCCCGGCCGCGACGCCGACTTCGCGGTCCTCGACCCGGACGCGACCTTCACGGTCGACCCGGCGGCCCTCCAGCACCGCAACAAGATCACGGCGTACGCGGGCAAGACCCTGCACGGCGTGGTCCGCTCCACCTGGCTCCGCGGCCAGAAGATCAACGACGCGGGCGACCTGACCGATCCGGCGGGCGAACTGCTCGTACGGGACTGACGCATGGGGCGCGGCGGGCCAACGGCCCCGCCGCGCCCACCGTGTCACCGGCCCCGCCGCGCCCCCTTCAGGCAAGCGTCTCCCAGAACATCAGCTCGTACGCCTGGAGGTGGCGGCCGTAGCGGTGGGCCAGGGGGAGGTCGAGGGTTGTGGAGTCCAGGCCGTGCTGGAGGGCTGTCAGGGTGCGGTCGGTCAGCTCGGGGGCCGGGTCGGCGAAGAAGTCGAAGAAGGCGCACGCCTCGTCGGTGAAGCCGTAGCGGTGGCGCATGGCCTGGCCGACGGCGCGGCAGTAGTCGCCCCAGGCGGCGAAGTTGGCGGCGAGGGCCAGTACGGCATCGGCCGGTTCGGCGCCGAGCGCGAGCCACGCCGCGTACGCCGGGTATGCCTGGCAGCCCGGCCGCGGTTCGTACGCCGCGACTTCCTTCTCCGTCAGGCCGCAGGCCGCGGCGAGGGTGCGGACGTGCTCCAGCGCGACGCCCTCCCCGTCGGCGAGGAAGGTGAAGAACGCCGCGAGCGGTGGCTCGGCGGCGGCCCGGCCGGCGAGGTGGCGGAAGCTGCGCCGGTCCGAGGCGATGATGTGGTGCTGCTCCAGGGCGAGCGCGGCGAAGACCTCGCGCGGCGCCTCACCTGCGGCGATGGCCGGTACGAGGGGATTGGCGTCGGGTGCGGGGGTCAGCTCCCGCACGGCTGAGTCGAGGACATCGGTCGCGGAACGGGCCATGGGCGGCCTCCTCGGCGGGCAACGGCGGGGCGGTGCCCCGCGTGGTCCTCTCCAGTGTGGCGACAGAGCGGCCGCTCGGGGCCTTAATCATTGCGTTACGTATCCGTAGGTGTGGTGTCACAGTGACCGGTGAGGCTAGTGAAGCCGACGCCCGTCCCCCACATGACGGACGCCGGTGACCACATATTCCGGTCCTCCCCCACAATCCGATCAGGATGGGACCACTCAGATGCGCAATCCGCTGGAATCCCCTTCCCGCGCCGGTGCCTGCTGCGCCGGCCCGCGTGCGTCCCGCCGAAGAACCGGCCACTCCGGCTGAACAGCTCACCCCTGCCCGGGTACGAGGCCGCCCACGTCGCGGCCCTGCCCGGTTCTTCGCGCGCCCTCACGCAAGGAAGGAACCCTCACGGTGCTGATATCGCACCCCGACAATCAAGCCCAACTGCCTCCCAACTCCCGCTCCACGGCCACGGGTTCACCACCGTCCAAGGGGAGTGCCGGACGGGTCCTCGCCGTCGGTATGCCGGGTCCCCGGCTCGACCGGCTCACGCACACGCTGCGGGCCACCGGCCACGACGTACGGCAGGTCACGCCCGGACTGGTGAGCACGCAGGTCCGGCAGGCCACGCCGGACGCCGTGGTCGCCCTGAACGACGGCCGGGACGGGCGGGAGGTGATCCGCGAGGTCCGGGCAGCGCCCGCCGGACGCGCACTGCCGCTTGTCATGGTCACCTCCGGTCCCGGCTCCGCCGAGGTCGCCGACCTGCTGCGGCACGGCGCCGACGACTGCGTTGCCGACGCCTCCGACCCGGTCGAACTCGCCGCCCGTATCGAGGCGAAGCTGCACCGCGTCCCCGTACCGGTCGAGCAGCTGCTGCTGGATCCGCGTACCGGGCTCTACTCCCGCCGGCACTTCCTGGACGAGCTGGAGCGGGAGTTCCAGCGGCCGGGGACCGGGCGCCGCTCCGGCGCTCAAGGTGTCATGGCCATGGTCGCCGTAGCCGAAATGGGCGCACTGGAGCACCGGTTGGGCCCGCGCGTCCGGCGCGAGGTCGCCGAGCGGCTGGCCGGCGTCGCCGAACGGCTCGGCAGCACCTGCGACCGCTTCGGCTGGGACGACGACGGGCACCTGCTGATGCTGCTGCCCGGCATCGACGAGGAGACGGCCCGGCGCGGCCTGGAGAAGTTCGCGCACGCCGTCGCCTCCACCCGCTTCGTCGTCGCCGACGAGAACGTCCGGCTCACCCCGGCCACCGGCCTCGTCCCGCTCGCCGACTGCACCGGACCGGCGCAGGCCGTCGAGAAGGCGCTCGCCGCGGTCGCCCAGTCCACCAGCCACCGCGACCTGCGCCCGGTGGCGTACGCGCCCTGGATGCGCGCCTCGCACCGCCGCCGCAACCCCTTCGGCGCGGCGCTCCGCGCCCGCCTCACGTCCCTCTCCTCGCTGGTCGTGCTGCCCCTCGGAGTGGGCCTGCCGTTCGTGGTCTACCAGCAGGCGTACGGCTGGGGCTGGGACGTGGGCTCGGTGATGTACTGGGTCGTGGTGGCCGGGCTGCTCATCTCGGCAGCGCTGATCGTCATCGAGTGCCTGTTCTCGCTGGACGCGCCGCGCCGCCCGGAACGGCCCGCGCAGCCGTACCCGCCCGCCAGCGCGATCATCGCCGCGTACCTCCCGAACGAGGCGGCGACCATCGTCGACACCGTGGAATCCTTCCTCCGCCTGGACTACCCGAACGACTTCGAGGTCGTGCTCGCGTACAACACCCCGGACCCGCTGCCCATCGAGGACACGCTCCGCGAGATGGCGGCGCGCGACCCGCGGCTGGTCCTGATGCCGGTCGCGGGCAGCACCTCCAAGGCGCAGAACGTCAACGCGGCGGTGACCCGGGTGCGCGGCGAGATCGTCGGGATCTTCGACGCGGACCACCACCCGGCCCCGGGCGCCTTCCAGCACGCCTGGCACTGGCTCTCGCACGGCTACGACGTCGTTCAGGGGCACTGCGTGGTGCGGAACGGCGACAGTTCGTGGGTGGCGAAGCTGGTCGCCGTGGAGTTCGAGGCGATCTACGCGGTCAGCCATCCGGGCCGTACACGCCTGTACGGCTTCGGCGTCTTCGGCGGCTCCAACGGCTTCTGGCGCACGGACCTGCTCGCCCGTACCCGAATGCACGGCTCGATGCTCACCGAGGACATCGACTCCACGATGCGCGCGCTGAACGAAGGCGCGCGCTTCACCGTCGACCGCACCCTGATCTCCCGCGAGCTCTCGCCGACCATGCTCAAGCCGCTGTGGAACCAGCGCTCGCGATGGGCCCAGGGCTGGCTCCAGGTCTCCCTCAAACACCTGTGGCGCAGCCTGCGGTCACCGAATTTCACGCCCCGTCAGAAGGCCGGGCTGCTCGTCCTGCTGGGCTGGCGCGAGGTGCAGCCCTGGCTGACGCTCCAGATGTGGCCCATCCTGATGTACTCGGTGTGGAAGGCCGGCGGCCTCGGCAAGCTGGACTGGACCGTGCCGGTCTGCCTGCTCGCGATGGTCTTCACGCTCTCGGCGGGCCTCGTGCAGGCCGCCTTCGCCTGGCGGCTCGCCGTACCGGAACTGCGCCGCCGCCGCGGCTGGTTCTGGAGCTACGCGCTCCTGTCGACGTTCTTCTACACGCACTTCAAGAACACGCTCGCGCGGCAGGCGTGCATGAAGGAGGCGCTGGGGGACCGGCGCTGGCGGGTCACCCCGCGCGCGGCGGCCCCGGCAGCGGCGGCGGGGGAGCGCCCATGACGGCGACGACCCTGGCCGGCGCGCGCAGCGAGGAGTCGGTGGCCGTCCGCAGCAAGGCCGAGGAGATCCAGGGCTTCCGCGGCATCGCCGCGCTGAGCACGGTGGTCTTCCACGTCTGGCAGCAGTACCACGTGTACGACGCGGCCGGCTCGCACCCGCCGGTGGACAGTCCCTACCTCACCGCGCTGCTCTCCCTCGAAGTCATCGACTTCTTCTTCGTGGTCTCCGCGTACCTGCTCACGCTCTCGTACGCGCGCGCCGCCATCGACGGCGGCCCGTCCCGCCCGGGACGGCTGTTCCTCTTCCGGCGGGCGGTGCGCATCGTGCCGCTGTACTTCATCGCGGTACTGGTCGTCTGGTCGAGCCGCAACCACGAACTGGGCGGCAACTGGCTGGACCTGGTGGAGCACCTCACCTTCACCCACGTCTTCGACCAGCGGCAGATCTTCTACACGCTCGGGCCCGCCTGGTCGCTGTCGCTGGAAGTGGTGTTCTACCTCGCGCTCGTCGTACTGGGTCCGCTGGCCGTCCGCGCCTGCCGCCCGCTGCGCCGCCGCGGCGCGCGCGTCGCCGTGTGCGCCGCGGGCTGCCTGCTGCTCTTCGTGCTGCCCGTCGTGTGGGTGGCCGTCGCCCGCTACGGGTACGGGGTGCCGCACACCGACTGGACGGTGTACTTCGGCCCGCAGGCCCGCTTCAGCGGCTTCGCGGCCGGCATGGGCCTGGCCGTGCTCGTGGTCGCCCTCCGCGGCCGGGGACGGCTGCCGGGCGGGGTGGCGGCCGCGCTTTCGGTGGTGGCCGTGGCGGCGGTGTACTGGCTGTCCTGGCACTCGCGGCCGGAGAACCCCGGCTTCACCTTCTACCACCCGCTCGCCGCGCTGGCGTGGGTGGCGCTGATGCTCGGCGTCGTCCACGCCCGCGGCCGGGTCCGCTGGCACCGCCTGCTGCGGGCCCGCTGGCTCACCTACCTCGGCCTGGTCAGCTACAGCCTCTTCATCTGGCACGAGCCGGTCATGCTGCAGCTGTACCAATGGGGTCTGCTGCCGGGGCGCCCGGCGGGCTTCTGGTGGGCGGTGGCGGTCGTGCTGCTGGTGGCGGTGCCGGTCGCGGTGGCCAGTTATTGGGTCATCGAGTACCCGTCGAGCCTGCTGTACCGGCTCAGGGACGGGCGCGGCCGGCGGCGCGACTTCTATGCGGGGGTGGTGACCCGGTAGCCGCGGTGCGGCCCCTCATCGGAGGACGGACTCAGGAGGCGGACTTCAGCATGACCACGATGAAGCTGAGGAACGCCAGGAGGACGTGCGAGCCGACAACGTAGAGGGCGACCCGTACGGACAGTCCGAGCGGAGCCCGGTCCTCGACATCGTCCTTACGGGCTCCGGCGGACGCCGGCGGGGACGCGGGCTGCTCGGACACGGTGCTGATCCTTTCCACGACGGGCGGCTTCACAGGCCGCGGCGGGTGCCGCCGCCCAGGCACAGTTCGGCGGTGCCGCTCTGCATGAGGGTATGGACGAAGAGGATCTCCGTGCCGCTGCCGGCGGCGTCGGCGATGCGGTGCGGCGTGAGCGAGTCAAAGTGCGCCGCGTCGCCCGGATCGAGGAGCTGCTGCGTCTCGCCGAGCGTGAGCCGCAGCCGCCCCTTGAGCACGTACAGCCACTCCTCGCCGGGGTGCACCCGCACCAGTTCGGCCTGGCCGTCGTGTGGCGGGACGAACACCCGCAGCGCCTGCATGGCCCGTCCGGGGCCGCCCATCGGCCAGTACGTCCAGCCGCCCGCCTCCGAGGGCTCGGCGTCGCTGCCGCGGAACACCGGCTGGAGCTCCGGCGCGGTCTCGCCGAGCAGGTCGGATACCGTGGTGGCGTACGTCCGTGCCAGGGAGAGCAGCATCGGCAGCGAGGGCTGGCGGCGCCCGGTCTCCAGGCGCGAGAGGTGCGCGGGCGACAGACCGACCCGCCGGGCCGCGGTCTCCAGGGTGAGCCCCGCGCGGCGCCGCAGGTCACGCAGGCGGGGCGCGACGACGGGCAGCTCTTCGGCCGCGCCGTCGGACCCGTTGTCCAGGGGTTCGGTCATATCTCTGGTATAGCCAGCTCCGGCCCGAGGGGCAAAAGTTTTGCCTCTGAGGCAAAGAAGCGACAAGCCTCGTGGAGCCTCCCGCGCCCTTTCCCTTCCTGTGAACTCCCGGGAAACTTCCCGCACTTGGATTGACAGGTCCATGTCTACGCGCGTCATGCTGTACGTCATGAGAATCCCCCCACGGATCACCCGGATCGGCGCCCTCGGTGCCCTCGCCTCGGCCCTGTTCCTCGCGGGCCCCACCGCCGTCGCCGCCGCGCCCGCGACCGCCCCCGCAGCGGTGGCGTACGCGGCGCCCGCGGCCTCCGTGCACGCGACTTCCGTGCACGCGGCCGCCGTCGGCGAGATCTGCTACTCGAAGCTGCCCGGCGAGGCACACGAGACCCTGGACCTCATCGACAAGGGCGGCCCCTACCCCTATCCGCAGGACGGCGGCGTCTTCTCCAACCGGGAGGGCGTCCTGCCGCAGCAGCCCAGCGGGTACTACCACGAGTACACCGTCGAGACCCCCGGCTCCCCGGACCGCGGCGCCCGGCGCATCGTCACCGGTGAGCAGACCGACGAGGACTACTACACCGCCGACCACTACGAGACCTTCGACCTGGTGGACCGCGGCTGCTGAGCGGCGCGGGACCAGTGCGGCGGCCGGGGCGGTGCCCCGGCCGCCGCTGTGTTTTCCCCGGCGTGCCGGGCCCCGCGGGCGCCGCCCGGAAATCAAGTCGCACCCCCCGCTGAGGGATTGTCAGCGGTTGCCGGTAGCGTTTCGGTGGAAACAGCGACCGGGCGGGCATCGGCGGCAAAGCGGCCTCAAGGCGGCGACCTGCGGCGGAGCCCGACCACCGGCGCATCGGAACAGTTCCCGAGGGGGCACGGCGGTGACGCCGTGTGCGGGAGTGACCATGAAAGGGCGGCGAGCAGTCGTGTACCGCTGGGAGATCACCCGGGCCGCACTGGCTCAGCGCGTTTTCGCCATCGTCCGCAGCGAGACCTACGACGAGGCCAGCGCCACTGCCGACACGCTGCTGTCGGCCGGTATCACCAGCCTGGAGATCTCGCTGACCACGCCGTTCGCGCTGGAAGCGGTCACCACGCTCACCCGTGAGCTGGGCGACGACGCGATCATAGGCGCGGGCACGGTCCTGGACGCGGCCTCCGCACGGATGGCCGTGGACGCGGGCGCCCGCTTCCTGGTCTCGCCCCATCTGGACGCCGAGGTGATCGGCACGGGCCATCGGTACGGCCTCCCGGTCTTCGCGGGCGTCGCCACGCCCACCGAAATGGTGCGCGCGCTGGAGCTGGGCGCCGACGCGCTGAAGCTCTTCCCGGCCTCCGGCTACGGCCCCGGCTGGCTCAAGGACGTCCGTGCGGCGCTGCCGCAGGCGCCGCTGCTGCCGACGGGCGGTGTGACCGTCGAGAGCGCCCCGGAGTGGATCGCCGCCGGCGCGGTCGCGGTCGGCATGGGCTCAGCGCTCTCCGCCGGCGACCGCGACACGGTCACCAAGCGCGCCGCGGCCCTCCTCCCGCTCCTCGCCGCTGCCGCCCCGCCGGCCAAGTCCCCGGGCCTCGGCGCGCTGGACCTGTACG
>NZ_NHSG01000399.1:0-3266 GCF_020024005.1 Streptomyces purpurogeneiscleroticus | reverse complement strand
CCCCCGCCCCCGCCGCCACAGCCACTCCTCGATCGACTCGTACGGCACCTGCCGAACGAGCGACGCCGCGGCATCGTTCAACAGCCGATCGTTCAACAGTCGATCGTCCATCGCCGACCGGTGCCCCGGCACGATGTCCTCACCGTCCAGCCCAACGGCCCGGGCAGCCAGCAGATCGATCAACTCGGCCCCCGCCAGTGCCAGCGACAGCTCACCTTGCTGCAGAGGACGACTGGACGGCACGTCCAGGGCAATGATCACCAGATCCCGCGCTGTGGTCATGGACGACTCCGTCTCAGGGCATCCGTAAGCGAACTCAGACACATCCGTAAGCGAACGACCGCCGACCCGCCCAGGCTAGCCAACAAACCACCCCAGAGCCGCCGAAAGGAGCCCCATGACCGGATGGCACAGCCGAGCCCAACGGGGTCAGCCCTTCTCGCCCAAGGCCGCGCGCAACCAGTCGAGAGGGTCCTGGGCCAGCAGTTCATCGGCGCCCCGGGAGGGCATGAGGTCCAGACGCAGAGCAGGCCCTCTGTTCGAATGAACAGAGGGCCTGCAACTTTTTGACCTGCGGCGCAGGTTGTGCCCCCGGCAGGATTCGAACCTGCGACACCCGCTTTAGGAGAGCGGTGCTCTATCCCCTGAGCTACGGAGGCGGGGCGGTCAGCGGTGGTGCGGTGTCCCTTGGTGGGCGCACCATCGGCCAGCCGTGAACAGGGTAGCGGATGGGGTCGTGCCCGGTCTCGCCACTGGTGGTCAAGGCTCGTGGTCGGTGGGTCAGCCGGGGAAGTTCCAGCTGACGGTGCCGTCGGCGGTGACCAGGGCGGCGAGCACGATCAGGTCGGCGAGGCCCAGGGTCATGCCGAGGAGGGCGCGGCCGCGGCGGTCGGTGCCGCGGTGGAGGGCGAGGGCGCCCAGGGTCAGTGACAGCGGGCCCAGGACGACGTTCATGACGAGCAGGCCCACCAGGCCCAGGATGAAGGAGGCCACGGCCATGCCGTCGGCCTGGTTCTCCTTGCGGCGAGGGGCCTTTGAGGGGGTGGTCGCGGCGCGGTGGATGAGCGTGGTCATCGACGGGCCTCCTTCGTGCGGTACTCGCGGATGGCGAAGATCAGCAGCCAGACGGCAATCGCGGCGGCCGCGGTCAGCGTCGCGCCGAGCGGGAGGTGTGCCGCGGTGCCCAGGAGGACTCCCAGGAGGAGCAAAGCTGCGACGAGGAAGATCATTTCTGGCCCTTCCGGGTGAGGTGAGTGGCCTTGATCGACGGTTAGGTGAACAGTTGGTGTGACAGTTGTTCACTGACTATCGAGTCTAGCGCGGCTCCGGGGTGGATCGTGTCGGAGAACGGGTGTTTACTGAATGGCATGAGTCACACCATCGGCGTCCGGCAGGCCCAGAAGCAGAAGACCCGGCAGGCGCTCCTCGACGCCGGGCTGCGGCTGCTGGCGGAGCAGAGCCTGAGCAGCCTCGGGCTGCGCGAGGTGACGCGGGTGGTGGGGGTGGCGCCGGCGGCGTTCTACCGGCACTTCCGGGACATCCCCGACCTGGGCGTCGCGCTGGTCGAGGAGTCGCTCGGCAGCCTGCACGTCGTGATTCGCGCGATCCTCGCCGAGCAGCCCGGCGCCGAGGAGCGCATCGACCGTACGGTCGCGGTCGTCGAGCGGTACGTACGCGAGAACCCGGCGCACGTTCGCTTCATCGCGCGGGAGCGGCACGGGGGCGTGCGCGCCGTGCGGAAGGCGATAGCCGCCGAACTGGCGCGGTTCGCCGCGGAGGTGGCGGCGGGGCTCAGGGAACAGCCGGTGTCGGACGCCTGGAGCGACGACGACGTGCTCATGCTCGCCGAGATGTACGTCGATCATCTGGTGATGACCGCGTCGGCGATTCTGGACGCCGCGGATGATGATGACGCGGCCGCTTGCGACCGGATCGCCGAACGTGCCCGTCGGCAACTCCGGCTGATCAGCCTTGGGCGATTGCATTGGACGGATTGAGGGCCGGGCGGTCCGCCCCGTGTGGTGTGCCTGATGCCTGATGCCTGTTGCCTGACGCCGATCGGCCACGCCCACCTGGCACGCCCTGGTGCCGTCAGGCCCGTTTCGGTGTGGTGATGCGTACTCGGAAGGTGTCCGAGGAATCGGGCGGGGCGTTCTTCAGGACCGAGACCGTGATGCCTTCCGCGCGGAAGGTCTGGCCGGGGCGGTATGTGGCGTCGGTCAGGGCCGCGCGGACGTTCGGGTCCTTGCGGTAGCAGCCGGCGCTCTTCGGGGTGGCGTCGGAGACGCGTACCGGGCCCCTGCCCGAAGGTATGTCGGTGGAGACGCGGTAGACCAGGACGCCCGGGCGGCACGCGGTCGGGTCGAGCGGGCCGGTGCGGCGGGCCTCCACGACGTACGCGCGGTAGCGGGAGACCGGGATGACTGCGATCTTCGTGCCGCCGGGTGCGGAGGCCGGGGTGAGCCGGTGGGTGGTGACGGAGCCGGGGCGGCGGACGCAGTCCACCTGGGCCGGGGACAGCCAGCCGAGCTTCCACTTGTGCCAGCCCAGGAAGTCGTTCTCCGGGCCCCAGTCGACGTCCATGGGGTCCCAGTGGCCCACCGGGTGCGGATCGGCGCGCCCGTCGGTGAAGTACAGGTCCGGCAGGCCGAAGGAGTGGGCGTTCTCGTGGTTCAGGACGCGGTAGGCGCTCGCGCCGGTCTGCCGGCTCCAGATGAACGAGACGTTCTTGAGCTGTGTACCGTCGCCCGTCCGCAGGCCCAGCGGGCCGCCGCTGAAGGTGACGGACCAGACGTTCTCGGTCGCGGGCGGGCCGGCGTTCGGCGTGACGAGGACGTTGACCAGGTCGTAGGCGCGGAAGTCCACGTTGCGGTCGACGGTGCGCACGATCTCCTTCGCCACCGCGTAATAGCCGTTCTTCGAGGCGGGGTTGAAGGAGGTGCCGCGCCCGATGTCGTACGAGGCCAGTGGGCGGGACATCCGTATCCACTTCAGGACGGGTGTCGAGCGGTAGTCGAGCTTGCCGTAGGAGCTCTGCCGGAAGAAGCGCGGGACGGCCGGGAAGAACTCGCCGTAACGCGCGCGGGGGCTGATCCCGGCGCGTACGTCGGGGAAGTCGATGAGCACCGTGAGGGCCCGTACGCGGCCGGTGGCGCGCGTGAAGCCGCGGGGAGTGGTGGCCGCCTCCGATACGCCGGCGTGGGTGCCCGGGAAAGCGCCGGAGAGGGCGCAGGGGCCGGAGGGGAAGGCCGCGGAGGGGGCGCGAG
>NZ_NHSG01000398.1:0-31738 GCF_020024005.1 Streptomyces purpurogeneiscleroticus | reverse complement strand
CCGCGTGCCGGGCCGGGGTGAGGAGCCGGCGCACGGCCGGGTCGAGGCCCTCGTCCGAGCCGTAGACGATGCCGATGCCGGCGTCGTCGTCGTGGCTGTCGTCGGGGTTGAGCAGCGTGTCGAGGACCTTCGGCGCGCCCGAGCGGGTGAACGGGCCGCGCAGGAAGCTCGCCCGAGGCCCGGACGCGGTGACCACCAGGTCCTGGGCGCCGTCCCCGTCGAAGTCACCGCAGACCGGCTGGTCGGGCCACTCGTTGCCGAACCTGGCGCGGTCGGGGATGCGCAGCTTCACGGCGCGCGCGGTGAGCCCTTCCGGGGAGCCGAAGAGGAGCTGTACGGGGACGGGCGGGCGGCCCTGGCCGTCGTACGGCGGGTCGGTGCTGACGACGAGGTCGGTGAAGCCGTCGCCGTCCAGATCGCAGGCGGCCTCGGCGTCGAAAACGGCCGGTACGACGCCGTCCGTGGGTGCCGCGTGCCGGGCCGGGGTGAGGAGCCGGCGCACGGCCGGGTCGAGGCCCTCGTCCGAGCCGTAGACGATGCCGATGCCGGCGTCGTCGTCGTGGCTGTCGTCGGGGTTGAGCAGCGTGTCGAGGACGAGGTCGGGGTGGCCGTCGCCGTTGAAGTCGTCGGCCTGCTTGCTGCCCTTGCCGTGCGGGACGGGCCGTACCGGAGGGCCGGACGCGGCGTGGTGGGCGGCGGAGCGCGTGCCGCCGCCCGCCGGGAGCAGGCCGCAGCCGGCCGCCAGCAGTGCGCAGCACAGCCCGGCCCCCGCCGCGCGTGCCGCTCCTGATCTCCGGTACCGCACTTCGCCCCCCAGCGCCCCATCCGTATCCGGCGGCTCATATTCGCACGGACATACGTCATGGGTCCGCACGTTCATCCGGTTCCGGACATGGGCGGGCGCAGGACAGGGGGGCGCGAACGACGACGGCCGGTCCCGCGTGCTGCGGGACCGGCCGTCGAAGGGACGTACAGCGGGTTACTTCACCGGCTCGGGCTCCGGCTCGTCGGCGGGCTCGGCCTCGCCGGCCGGGTCGGCCGGGGTCTTGACGGAGTCCAGCAGGAGCTGGGCCACGTCGACGACCTGGACGTTCTCGCTGACCTTGCCGTCGTTCTTCTTGCCGTTGACGGAGTCGGTCAGCATGACGAGGCAGAAGGGGCAGGCGGTCGAGACGATGTCCGGGTTCAGGGAGAGGGCCTCGTCGACGCGCTCGTTGTTGATGCGCTTGCCGATGCGCTCTTCCATCCACATCCGGGCGCCGCCGGCGCCGCAGCAGAAGCCGCGCTCCTTGTGGCGGTGCATCTCCTCGTTCCGCAGGCCCGGCACCTTGGCGATGATCTCGCGCGGCGGCGTGTAGACCTTGTTGTGGCGGCCCAGGTAGCAGGGGTCGTGGTAGGTGATCAGACCCTCGACCGGGGTGACGGGGGTGAGGCGGCCCTCGTCGATGAGGTGCTGCAGCAGCTGGGTGTGGTGGATGACCTCGTACTCGCCGCCCAGCTGCGGGTACTCGTTCGCGATCGTGTTGAAGCAGTGCGGGCAGGTCGCGACGATCTTCTTCTTGGACTTCGGCTTCTTGGTCGACTCGTCCTCGTCGTCCTCGCCGAAGGCCGCGTTCAGCGTGGCGACGTTCTCCGCGCCCAGCTGCTGGAAGAGGAACTCGTTGCCCAGGCGGCGCGGGGAGTCACCGGTGCACTTCTCGTCGCCGCCCATGATGGCGAAGTTCACGCCCGCGATGTGCAGCAGCTCGGCGAACGCCTTGGTGGTCTTCTTCGCCCGGTCCTCCAGGGCACCGGCGCAGCCGACCCAGTACAGGTAGTCGACCTCGGTGAGGTCCTCGACGTCCTTGCCGACGACCGGGACCTCGAAGTCGACCTCCTTGGTCCAGGCGAGGCGCTGCTTCTTGGCCAGGCCCCAGGGGTTGCCCTTCTTCTCCAGGTTCTTCAGCATCGTGCCCGCCTCCGAGGGGAAGCTGGACTCGATCATGACCTGGTAGCGGCGCATGTCGACGATGTGGTCGATGTGCTCGATGTCCACCGGACACTGCTCGACACAGGCACCGCAGGTGGTGCAGGACCACAGCACGTCCGGGTCGATGACGCCGTTCTCTTCGAGGGTGCCGACCAGCGGACGCTCGGCCTCGGCCAGCGCGGCCGCGGGCACGTCCTTCAGCTGCTCGGCCGAAGCCTTCTCGTTGCCCTCTGCGTCCTTGCCGCCGCCCGCGAGCAGGTACGGCGCCTTGGCGTGCGCGTGGTCGCGCAGCGCCATGATCATGAGCTTGGGGGAGAGCGGCTTACCGGTGTTCCACGCGGGGCACTGCGACTGGCAGCGGCCGCACTCGGTGCAGGTGGAGAAGTCCAGCAGGCCCTTCCAGGAGAAGTGCTCGACCTGCGAGACGCCGAACTGGTCGTCCTCGCCCGGGTCCTCGAAGTCGATCTCCTTGCCCTCGCTGGTCATCGGCAGCAGGGCGCCCAGCGCGACGTCGCCGTCGGACTCGCGCTTGAACCAGATGTTGGGGAAGGCCAGGAAGCGGTGCCAGGCGACGCCCATGTCGGTCTTGAGCGCGACGGTGATCATCCAGATGAAGGACGTCGCGATCTTCAGGCCGGCGAAGAAGTAGGTGAGGTTCTGGAGCGTCGAGACGTCCAGGCCCTCCAGCCACGAGACCACCGGGTACGAGATGAAGAACGACGCCTCGTAGCTGTCCACATGGTGCTGGGCGCCCTCCAGCGCGTGCAGCATGAAGATGCAGACGCCGACGATGAGGATGACGGCCTCGACGAAGTACGCCTGGCCGAAGTTGGAGCCCGCGAAGCGGGACTTGCGGCCCGCCTTGCCCGGCTTGCTCAGCTGCCGGATCACGATGAGGGCCAGGATGCCGAGCACCGTCATCGTGCCGATGAACTCGACGAACATGTTGTACGGCGCCCACTCGCCGATGACCGGCAGCAGCCAGTCGGCCTTGAACAGCTGGCCGATGGCGTTGACGATCGTCAGCAGCAGCGAGAAGAAGCCCACCGCGACGAACCAGTGCGCGACGCCGACGACGCCCCAGCGGTTCATCCGGGTGTGGCCGAGGAATTCCTTGACCACCGTGACGGTGCGCTGCGTGGGGTCATTGGTCCGTGAACCGGCGGGTACGGACTGTCCGAGCCGCATGTAGCGGTAGATCTGCACAATGGCGCGGCCGAACAGTGCGACGCCGACCGCGATTAGGACCAGCGACACGATGATCGCGGCGAGTTGCATGGGTGGCTCCTCGGGCCTGCGTGAGCGGGTTCTTCGGTGGTGTCTCGGTAACTACTAAGCAGTAACTTAGTTAATCCCTCCGAGATTACCCACTATTCCCGCGCCGCTGTACCTGGCGCAGCGGTGATCTGCGTCGCTGAGGGTGACCTAAGGGTGCCGTACGGCTCCTCCCTCCCGCGTGCGCGCGACACGCCGGGGATGCGGCGGTCGCCCGTGAGGGGGAGGGTGGGGGTGTCGATGACGCGTCCGCTGTGCGCCGGACGCTTCCTCCTCCGGCTTCCCGCACCGCTGTGACCTGCGGAAATGATGCGCTGCGCAGATCTTCGGCAGGAGAGTTGAGTGGCCATGGCTCAGGTCCTTTGACAGGGCGGGATCTCTGGTGCACCCTTGAGCCAGTTCCACTCAATGTCAGCTGGAGGAATCGAAATGGCACGTGCGGTCGGCATCGACCTGGGCACGACGAACTCCGTCGTCAGTGTTCTCGAAGGCGGTGAGCCCACCGTCATCACCAACGCCGAGGGCGCCAGGACCACGCCGTCCGTCGTCGCTTTCGCCAAGAACGGTGAAGTGCTCGTCGGCGAGGTCGCGAAGCGCCAGGCGGTCACGAACGTCGACAGGACCATCCGGTCGGTCAAGCGCCACATGGGCACCGACTGGAAGGTGGACATCGACGACAAGAGCTTCAACCCGCAGCAGATCTCCGCGTTCATCCTGCAGAAGCTGAAGCGGGACGCGGAGTCGTACCTCGGCGAGAAGGTCGCGGACGCGGTCATCACCGTTCCGGCGTACTTCAACGACTCCGAGCGGCAGGCCACCAAGGAGGCCGGCGAGATCGCGGGCCTGAACGTCCTGCGCATCGTCAACGAGCCCACCTCCGCGGCGCTGGCGTACGGCCTGGAGAAGGACGACCAGACCATCCTGGTCTTCGACCTCGGTGGCGGTACCTTCGACGTTTCGCTGCTGGAGATCGGCGACGGCGTCGTCGAGGTGAAGGCGACCAACGGCGACAACCAGCTCGGTGGTGACGACTGGGACCAGCGCGTCGTCGACTACCTGGTCAAGCAGTTCCAGAACGGCCACGGCGTCGACCTGTCCAAGGACAAGATGGCGCTCCAGCGCCTGCGCGAGGCCGCTGAGAAGGCGAAGATCGAGCTGTCGTCCTCCACCGAGACGACGATCAACCTTCCCTACATCACCGCCTCGGCCGAGGGCCCGCTGCACCTGGACGAGAAGCTCACGCGCTCGCAGTTCCAGCAGCTCACCAGCGACCTGCTCGACCGCTGCAAGACCCCGTTCCACAACGTCATCAAGGACGCCGGCATCCAGCTGTCCGAGATCGACCACGTGGTCCTGGTCGGCGGTTCGACCCGTATGCCGGCCGTCGCCGAGCTCGTCAAGGAGCTGACCGGCGGCAAGGACGCCAACAAGGGCGTCAACCCGGACGAGGTCGTCGCCATCGGCGCGTCGCTGCAGGCCGGTGTCCTCAAGGGTGAGGTCAAGGACGTCCTTCTGCTGGACGTCACCCCGCTGTCCCTCGGTATTGAGACCAAGGGCGGCATCATGACCAAGCTCATCGAGCGGAACACGACGATCCCGACCAAGCGTTCGGAGATCTTCACCACCGCCGAGGACAACCAGCCCTCCGTGCAGATCCAGGTCTACCAGGGCGAGCGCGAGATCGCGGCGTACAACAAGAAGCTCGGCATGTTCGAGCTGACCGGTCTGCCGCCGGCCCCGCGTGGCGTCCCGCAGATCGAGGTCTCCTTCGACATCGACGCCAACGGCATCATGCACGTGACCGCGAAGGACCTGGGCACGGGCAAGGAGCAGAAGATGACCGTCACCGGCGGCTCTTCGCTGCCGAAGGACGAGGTCGACCGCATGCGCGAGGAGGCCGAGCGCTACGCGGACGAGGACCACAAGCGCCGCGAGGCCGCCGAGACGCGCAACCAGGGCGAGCAGCTCGTCTACCAGACGGAGAAGTTCCTCAAGGACAACGAGGAGAAGGTCCCCGCCGAGGTGAAGACCGAGGTCGAGACCGCCGTCGGCGAGCTGAAGGAGAAGCTCAAGGGCGAGGACACGGCCGAGATCCGTACGGCCACCGAGAAGGTCGCCGCCGTCTCGCAGAAGCTGGGTCAGGCCATGTACGCCGACGCCCAGGGCGCGCAGGCCGCGGGCGGTGCCGAGGGTGCCGCCGGTGGCGAGCAGGCCAAGGCCGAGGACGATGTCGTCGACGCCGAGATCGTCGACGACGAGAAGCCCAAGAAGGACGGTGCCGCGTGACGGAGGAGACCCCGGGCTTTGACGAGAAGCCTGACGTCCCCTCTGACGCCGCAGCCCCTGACGATGCGGCGCAGGGCGCCGGGTCCGCCGACAAGGCGGGCCCGGCCCCGGCCGGGGACGCGAATCAGGACGTCGGTCTGACGGCCCAGCTGGACCAGGTGCGTACCGCGCTCAACGAGCGCACCGCGGACCTCCAGCGGCTCCAGGCCGAATACCAGAACTACCGCCGGCGGGTGGAGCGGGACCGGGTGACGGTCAAGGAGATCGCCGCGGCGAACCTCCTGTCCGAGCTGCTGCCGGTCCTCGACGACATCGGCCGGGCCCGCGAGCACGGCGAGCTGGTCGGCGGCTTCAAGTCGGTCGGCGAGTCGGTGGAGACGGTTGTGGCCAAGCTCGGCCTGCAGCAGTTCGGCAAGGAGGGCGAGCCCTTCGACCCGATGATCCACGAGGCGCTCATGCACTCGTACGCACCGGACGTCACGGAAACGACGTGCGTTGCGATCCTGCAGCCGGGGTATCGGATCGGCGAGCGAACGATTCGCCCCGCGCGGGTCGCCGTTGCCGAGCCCCAGCCGGGGGCCCAGGGCGCCAAGTCCGAGGAGAAGTCGGACGAGGAGAGCGGTGGCCCGGACGAGGGCTGACGTGAGAAGCAGGACAGTACGGGAGGAGGGACGTCGGGGATGAGCACCAAGGACTTCGTCGAGAAGGACTATTACAAGGTCCTCGGCGTCCCGAAGGACGCCACCGACGCCGAGATCAAGAAGGCGTACCGCAAGCTCGCCCGGGAGAACCACCCGGACGCGAACAAGGGCGACGTCAAGGCCGAGGAGCGCTTCAAGGAGATTTCCGAGGCGAACGACGTCCTGGGCGACCCCAAGCGCCGCAAGGAGTACGACGACGCGCGGGCGCTGTTCGGCAACGGCGGCTTCCGGGCCGGTCCCGGCGGCGCCGGCGCCGGCAGCTTCAACTTCGACCTGGGTGACCTCTTCGGGGGCGCCCAGGGCGGAGCGGGCGCCGGCGGCTTCGGCGGCGGCCTCGGGGACGTCTTCGGCGGCCTGTTCAACAGGGGCGGCGGCGCGGGTACGCGTACGCAGCCCCGCCGCGGCCAGGACATCGAGTCCGAGGTGACGCTCAGCTTCACCGAGGCGGTGGACGGGGCCACGGTCCCGCTGCGGATGTCCAGCCCGTCGCCCTGCAAGGCGTGTTCGGGCACCGGCGACAAGAACGGCACCCCGCGGGTCTGCCCGACCTGCGTGGGTACAGGCCAGGTCAGCCGGGGCGCGGGCGGCGGCTTCTCGCTCACCGACCCGTGCGCCGACTGCAAGGGCCGCGGCCTGATCGCCGAGGACCCCTGTGACGTGTGCAAGGGCAGCGGACGTGCGACGAGTTCGCGCACGATGCAGGTGCGCATCCCCGCGGGTGTCTCGGACGGGCAGCGGATCCGGCTGCGCGGCAAGGGCGCTCCGGGCGAGCGCGGCGGGCCCAACGGCGACCTGTACGTCGTCGTGCACGTCGACGCGCATCCGGTGTTCGGCCGCAAGGGCGACAACCTCACCGTCACCGTGCCGGTCACCTTCCCGGAGGCCGCGCTCGGCGGCGAGGTGAAGGTCCCGACCCTGGGCGGACCGCCGGTCACCCTGAAGGTCCCGGCCGGGACGCCGAACGGCCGGACGATGCGGGCCCGCGGCAAGGGCGCGGCGCGCAAGGACGGCACCCGGGGCGACCTCCTGGTCACCATCGAGGTGGTCGTGCCCAAGGACCTCGGCGACAAGGCGCGTGAGGCGCTGGAGGCGTACCGCGAAGCGACCGCGGGTGAGGACCCGCGATCGAAGCTCTACCAGGCCGCGAAGGGAGCTTGATGATGGACAGCCGGGGCGGGCGGCGCAGTCGTAACCCCTATGAACTGACCGACGAGTCGCCGGTGTACGTCATCTCCGTCGCGGCTCAGCTCTCCGGGCTGCACCCGCAGACGCTGCGCCAGTACGACCGGCTCGGCCTGGTCTCACCGGACCGTACGGCCGGGCGCGGTCGGCGCTACTCCGCCCGCGACATCGAGCTGCTCCGCCAGGTGCAGCAGCTGTCGCAGAACGAGGGCATCAATCTCGCGGGCATCAAGCGCATCATCGAACTGGAGAACCAGGTCGCGGCGCTCCAGCAGCGGGTCGCCGAGCTGCAGAGCGCGGTGGAGGGCGCCGCCGCCGCGATCCAGCAGCGGGAGGCGGCGGTGCATGCCAGCTACCGCCGGGACCTGGTGCCGTATCAGGACGTGCAGCAGACCAGCGCGCTGGTCGTGTGGCGCCCGAAGCGGACGTCCGAGTAACGGCGGTAACCGTTGCTTTCTCAGCAGCCGTTGTACCCGGCTGTCGGCATCGACAGCCGGCGGTGCACATGGGACTTCATCGCCGCGGTGTAGACCGGCTCGGCGAGGTCGGCGGTCTCCAGCCGGACGCCGGCCGCGGCGCACCGGGCGGTGAAATCCTCGGCGGAGTCGACGGCGTTCTCCAGGGCGCGGCGGTTCGGTACGACGAAGACATCGACCAGGCCCGCCTCCACGTCCTGCCACAGGGCGCAGTGGTCGGCACGCAGGTGGTGCAGGCTCAGCCGCCAGGTGAGGCGGTAGTCGCGGTCCGCGGCCCACTGCGAGCACATCTCGTGCTGGCGGCGGTCGTCGACCAGGAACGGATCGTCGTCCAGCTCGGACAGCGGCATCAAGCACGCGATCGCCGTCACTCGCACCGCATTCATCGTGCCCCCCGGGACCTGACGATTGTGGGGGTGACGATACCTCTGTGGGCGGAGCGGGGCGGTGACGCGGTACCGGGCGGCGAGGCATAGCCGCAGGCGTGGCAGATCTTCCATCCGTCCTGGTTGACGGCGAGCCGGCCGCCGCAGCGCGGGCAGGATTCGGCGTGGGGACGCGGATCAGGAGGCGGAGACGCGATTCCGTACGCCCTGCTGGTGTGCGTTACTGACCTCATTCGGCCTCCAGCTGACGTATTTGGTCCGGAACGGACCACATCCTGGGCCGACCGGGTCACCCACCGACGTCATGCCCGCCCGAGCATCCTCGTCACCCGGATCTCGATGACCACACGCTCGGGGTTGGGCCGCGGCGTCCGCTCGTACCGCACCGCGTACCGCTCCACCGCGTCCCGCACGCTCTCCGCGTCCGTACGGACCGTCGCCAGCCCCTCCAGCGTCGCCCACCGCCGCCCCTGCATCTGGCACACCGCGACGCGCGCGCCGCCGTCGCCCGCCGCCAGGACGTTGCGGACCTTGGTGCCGCCCTTGCTCGTGATGACGCGGGCCAGCCCCTGCTCGTGGTCGTACGTCACCCCCACCGGCACGACGTGCGGGCTCCCGTCCGGGCGCAGGGTCGTCAGGGTGCACACGTGCCGCTCCCGCCAGAAGGCGAGGTACTCGGGATCGGGATTCCGCAGGTCTTGAGCCATGCCCGCACCTTACGGGGCCCCGGGCGGCCCACTCCTAAGGAGTGGGGGGCCGGCCAGCGGGCACCCCAAGGGGCGGTGGACGGGTGCGAGGGGTCGGCGTTTTGGGCTTGAGTGGAATAGACTCAACTTATCGCACGTTGAGCTAGGCAGGATCGGCCCCCGAGGGCCATGTACATGCAGGCCAGAGGTACGAGGAGGAGCGCGAGCACGTGGACGCCGAGCTGACCAACAAGAGCCGGGAGGCGCTGAGCGCCGCCAATGAGCGGGCCGTGACCGCGGGGCACGCGGACATGACCGCTGCCCATCTGCTGCTCGCGCTTCTCGCCGGGCAGTCCGACGAAAACGCGAACATCATCGATCTGCTGGCCGCCGTCGGCGCGGACGCCGCGGCGCTGCGCTCCGGGGCCGAGCGGCGGATCGCCGCGCTGCCCAGCATCCAGGGCTCGACCGTCGCCCCGCCGCAGCCCGACCGCGAGCTGCTCGCCGTCATAGCGGACGCGTCGCAGCGCGCCAAGGAGCTGGGTGACGACTACATCTCCACCGAGCACCTGCTCATCGGCATCGCCGCGAAGGGCGGGGCCACCGGCCAGCTGCTGGACCAGCAGGGCGCCTCGGCCAAGAAGCTGCTGGACGCTTTCGAGAAGAGCAGGGGAGGACGGCGGGTGACCACCCCCGACCCCGAGGGCACGTACAAGGCGCTGGAGAAGTTCGGTACGGACTTCACCGCGGCCGCGCGCGAGGGCAAGCTGGACCCGGTGATCGGCCGGGACCAGGAGATCCGCCGCGTCGTGCAGGTGCTCTCGCGGCGTACGAAGAACAACCCCGTGCTGATCGGTGAGCCCGGCGTCGGCAAGACCGCCGTCGTGGAAGGGCTGGCCCAGCGCATCGTCAAGGGCGACGTGCCCGAGTCGCTGCGCGACAAGCGGCTGGTCGCGCTGGACCTCGGCGCGATGGTCGCGGGCGCGAAGTACCGCGGTGAGTTCGAGGAGCGGCTGAAGACCGTCCTGGCGGAGATCAAGTCCAGCGACGGCCAGATCATCACCTTCATCGACGAGCTGCACACGGTCGTCGGCGCGGGCGCCGGCGGGGACTCCGCCATGGACGCGGGCAACATGCTCAAGCCCATGCTGGCCCGCGGCGAGCTGCGGATGGTCGGCGCGACCACGCTCGACGAGTACCGCGAGCGGATCGAGAAGGACCCGGCGCTGGAGCGGCGCTTCCAGCAGGTGCTGGTCGCCGAGCCGACCGTCGAGGACACCGTCGCGATCCTGCGTGGCCTCAAGGGCCGGTACGAGGCGCACCACAAGGTCCAGATCGCGGACTCCGCGCTGGTCGCCGCCGCCACCCTCTCCGACCGGTACATCACCTCCCGCTTCCTCCCCGACAAGGCCATCGACCTGGTCGACGAGTCGGCGTCCCGGCTGCGCATGGAGATCGACTCCTCCCCGGTGGAGATCGACGAGCTCCAGCGGTCCGTCGACCGGCTGCGCATGGAGGAGCTGGCGCTCAAGAACGAGACCGACGCCGGTTCCGTCCAGCGCCTGGAGAAGCTGCGCAAGGACCTCGCCGACAAGGAGGAGGAGCTGCGCGGGCTGACCGCACGCTGGGAGAAGGAGAAGCAGGGCCTGAACCGCCTCGGTGAGCTGAAGGAGAAGCTCGACGAGCTGCGCGGCCAGGCCGAGCGCGCCCAGCGCGACGGCGACTTCGACACCGCGTCGAAGCTGCTGTACGGCGAGATCCCCGGCCTGGAGCGGGAGCTGGACGAGGCCGCGGCCGCCGAGGCCGAGCAGGAGGCGTCGACCGAGTCGATGGTCAAGGAGGAGGTCGGTCCGGACGACATCGCGGACGTGGTCGCCTCCTGGACCGGCATTCCGGCCGGCCGTCTGCTGGAGGGCGAGACGCAGAAGCTGCTGCGCATGGAGGACGAGCTGGGCAAGCGGCTGATCGGGCAGACCGAGGCCGTGCGCGCGGTGTCGGACGCGGTGCGCCGTACGCGTGCCGGGATCGCCGACCCCGACCGCCCGACCGGCTCGTTCCTCTTCCTCGGCCCGACCGGCGTCGGCAAGACCGAGCTGGCCAAGGCGCTCGCCGACTTCCTCTTCGACGACGAGCGGGCCATGGTCCGCATCGACATGAGCGAGTACGGCGAGAAGCACTCCGTGGCCCGGCTGGTCGGCGCGCCGCCCGGCTACGTCGGGTACGAGGAGGGCGGCCAGCTCACGGAGGCCGTGCGGCGCCGCCCGTACAGCGTCGTGCTCTTGGACGAGGTGGAGAAGGCCCACCACGAGGTTTTCGACATCCTGCTCCAGGTGCTGGACGACGGCCGGCTCACCGACGGCCAGGGCCGGACGGTCGACTTCCGGAACACCATCCTGATCCTGACCTCCAACCTCGGCTCCAACTTCCTGATGGACCCGCTGCTGAAGGAGGACCAGAAGAGGGAGAAGGTGCTGGAGACGGTCCGCTCCGCCTTCCGCCCGGAGTTCCTGAACCGGCTGGACGACACGGTGGTCTTCCACCCGCTCGGCACGGACCAGCTCCAGCGGATCGCGCAGATCCAGATCGCGCACCTGCAGAAGCGGCTCGCCGACCGGCGGCTGACCCTGGACGTCTCGGACGCGGCGCTGACCTGGCTGGCATGGCTGGGCCAGGAGCCGGTGATCGACAAGCCGGAGCAGTCGCAGCCGGACCTGTCCTACGGCGCCCGGCCGCTGCGCCGCCTCGTCCAGACCGCCATCGGCGACCAGCTCGCCCGGGCGATCCTGGCGGGCGACATCCGCGACGGCGACACCGTACGGGTGGACGTGGACGGCGACCACCTTTCGGTGACGGCGGAGCGGGAGCCGGCCGCGGTCTGACCGCCGCGGCGTCCCCGCCGCACGACGGGCGCTCCGTACGCGACCCGCCCCGTCCGCTTGCCAGGACGGGGCGGTAGTGGGGGAGGATGGCGAGGACCATACGAAGGGACTTCCACGGTGACTATCGACCCGTCCTCGATTCCGAATTTCGGGGGCCAGCCCGAACAGCAGCCGACCGGGCCTGAGGGGCCGATCGTGCCCGATCAGGACCTGGTCAAGCAGCTCCTTGACCAGATGGAGCTGAAGTACGTCGTCGACGACGAGGGCGACCTCGCCGCCCCGTGGGAGCAGTTCCGCACGTACTTCATGTTCCGCGGCGAGGAGGAGCAGCAGATCTTCTCCGTCCGGACGTTCTACGACCGCCCGCACGGCATCGAGCTCAAGGCGAAGCTGCTGGAGGCGATCGACGACTGGAACCGCCGCACCCTGTGGCCCAAGGCCTACACCCACACCCACGACGACGGCACGGTCCGTCTGATCGGTGAGGCATCGATGCTGATCGGCACCGGTGTCTCGCTGGAGCACTTCGTCTCCAGCACGGTCAGCTGGATCCGCGCGTCCATCGAGTTCGACAAGTGGCTCATCGAGCAGCTCGGCCTGGAGGCCGACATCGACGGCGACACGAAGAAGCCCGACGACGAGGCGTGAGCCCGTTACGACGGTTCTGCGGAAGGGCCCCGGAGCGAGTGTGCTCCGGGGCCCTTCCGTGTGCGGGGTGCGTTGACCGGGCTCACAGCTGCTGGAGGCGGGACACGGCGTCCCGCAGCACCTCGTCCTGCTTGCAGAAGGCGAAGCGGACGAGGGTGCGGCCCGCCTCCTTGTCGTCGTAGAAGACGGAGTTCGGTACGGCGACCACGCCGCAGCGCTCGGGGAGGCCGAGGCAGAAGGCCAGGCCGTCCTTCTCGCCCAGGGCCGTGATGTCGGTGGTGACGAAGTACGTCCCGCTCGGCCGGAAGACCTGGAAGCCGGCCTCCGTCAGCCCGTCGGACAGGATGTCCCGCTTGCGGCGCAGGTCCTCCCGCAGCCCGTGGAAGTAGTCGTCCGGCAGCGCGAGCGCCTCGGCGACCGCGTACTGGAAGGGGCCCGCCGAGACGTAGGTGAGGAACTGCTTGGCGGAGCGGACCGCGCCGACCAGCTGGGGCGTGCCGGTGACCCAGCCGACCTTCCAGCCGGTGAAGGAGAACGTCTTGCCCGCGCTGCCGATGGACACCGTGCGCTCGCGCATCCCGGGGAAGGACGCCATCGGCACGTGCTCGCCCTCGAACACCAGGTGTTCGTAGACCTCGTCCGTGACGACGAGGAGGTCGCGCTCGCAGGCCAGTTCGGCGATGGCGGCCAGCTCGTCGCGGCTGAGCACGGTGCCGGTGGGGTTGTGCGGGGTGTTGAGGAGGATCAGGCGGGTGCGGTCGGTGACCGCGTCGCGCAGCTCGTCCAGGTCGAGACGGTAGGCCGCCTCCTCGGCGGAGGCGCGCAGGGTGACCGGGACGCGGGTGGCACCGGCCATGGCGATGCACGCCGCGTACGAGTCGTAGTACGGCTCCAGCGCGATCACCTCGTCACCCGGCTCCAGCAGGGCGAGGAGGGAGGCGGCGATGGCCTCGGTCGCGCCCGCGGTGACCAGGACCTCGGTGTCGGGGTCGTACGGCAGGCCGTACCAGCGCTGCTGGTGCGCGGCGACGGCGGTGCGCAGCTCGGGGATGCCGGGGCCCGGCGGGTACTGGTTGCCGCGGCCGTCGCGCAGGGCGCGCACCGCCGCTTCGCGGACTTCTTCGGGGCCGTCGGTGTCGGGGAATCCCTGGCCGAGGTTGATCGAGCCGGTCCGTACGGCGAGCGCGGACATCTCGGCGAAGATCGTCGTGCCGAATTCGGCCAGGCGGCGGTTGAGCAGCGGTCGTCCCATGGCCGCCATCCTCCGCCGAACCTCTGGAGTTGCTCAACTCCGCTTTCGAGATCTACCGGGCCGGGCATGTGATCCGCACGCAAGGACCGAAATACGGGGGTGAGGCGAATGGCGGGGCTCGTGATTTTCCTGGTGATCTGTGCCTTTGTGGCGGCCGCGGTCTGGATGGCGCGGACGGCCGCCGCGAACGAGTCGCCGAAGGGCCGCAAGAAGAGCAGGTGGTCCGCGGGCAGCAGCGGGACCTCTTCCGGGGGCAGCTGGTGGGCCGGTGACAACGGTTCGGGCGGCGGCCACCAGAGCTGCGGCAGTTCGTCGTCCTGCGGCAGTTCGTCGTCCTGCGGTAGTTCGTCGTCGTGCGGCGGCGGCGGTGGCGGCGGCTGCGGTGGTGGCGGTGGCGGCGGTTCCTGAGCGGATCCCCCGCGCGTCCCACGGGGGACACACATCGGAATAGTGCGGAACATGCAACGGGCCATGCCCTGACGCATATGCGCCCGGCGGTTCTCAACGACCGCCGGGCGCAGGGCTGTTGAACAACTGAACTGAGAGGCCCTCTGAGGGATGGAAACCCCACGAAGATGGGTAAAAAGGCTGTGGGCCCCGCGAGTTTCATGATTCCCTCTCTTGTGAGAATCCACCAGTTCTCGGACCCCACGTGGTCACGAGCCGGCAGCCGGTAAGTCGTATCCCTGGTCCTCCTCCGGGGCGGGCCGGCCCACCATCCACTGCGTGCTTGCGGAGCCGACCCATGCTCACCACCATCAAGACCGCCTACACCGACACCCGCGCGGCCGACCTGGCCTGGGCACTCGGCCGCGAGCCGCTGCCCGCTCTCGCCGTCCTCGACCTGCAATTGGAAGACGTCAAAGTCCAGTTGCGGCTGCTCGGCGCCTCGCACCAAGTGCTCCTGGAGGAGGAGCACGGCAGCTGCTCGGAGACCGTGGCGTGCATGCCCGGCAGCAGCACCCCGCTCCCGCTCGGTGTGGCGAAACGCATCGGCGACTGGGAGTACGAATTCGCGGCCCATGTGGAGACGCTTTCCCGCGGATCGTTCGCGGGCCGGGCACAGGAATTGCTCGCACTGGTGGCCGAGCATCCATACGGACTCGCCGGCACATTCCCCGGCGCGCCGCACGCGTTCACCGCGATGCTTGCGCAACGGGAATGCGGCCAGGTGCGCTGGCGCACTTGGCACGCCTATCCCCAGGAGGGCCGGCTGGTGGCGACCCGTACGAGGGTGGGAGTGCGGGCGGTGGCGGCGCTGTGAGCGGGAGCGCGGAAGCGGGCCGGCGTCGTCCCCGCGCGAATCCAATGCGCTCTTGTGGGTGACGAGCGGCGACGGGGCCGTCACGTAGCGTTCGCAACATGATCGATCCGCCAGCGGCCCTCACCTCCGGCCCCCGCAAGCCGCCGGAGATCGTCAGGCCGCCACGGCTGCCGGTGCCGGCCGGACTAGGCCGGCTGCTCGTCCTCGCCGTCGTCTTCCTCTGCGCCGCCTGCGGACTGGTGTACGAACTGGAGCTGGTCGCCCTCTCCTCCTACCTGGTCGGCGACTCCGTGACCCAGGCGTCCGTGGTGCTCTCCGTGATGGTCTTCGCGATGGGCGTCGGCTCGCTGCTGGCCAAGCGGCTGCGCTGCCGGGCCGCGGTCGGCTTCGGCGCGGTCGAGGCGGCACTGGCCCTGACCGGCGGGGTCTCGGCGATGGCGCTGTACGCGTGCTTCGCGTGGTTCGGCCAGTCCCGGCCCGCGCTCGTCGGCTTCTCGCTGGTGATCGGCGTGCTCATCGGCGCCGAGGTACCGCTGCTGATGACGCTCATCCAGCGGATCCGCAACCAGGACGCGGGCGGCGCGGTCGCCGACCTCTTCGCGGCGGACTACGTGGGCGCCCTGGTCGGCGGCCTCGCCTTCCCCTTCCTGCTGCTGCCGATGCTCGGACAGCTGACGGGAGCGCTGGTCACGGGCGGGGCGAACGCGGTCGCGGGCGGCGCGCTCGTCCTCGGGCTCTTCCACCGTGACCTCTCCATACGGGCGCGCCGGTCACTGCTGGCGGCCAACGCGCTCGTCCTCGTCCTCCTCGCGGCGTGCACGGTGCTGGCGGAACCTTTCGAGGAGGCCGCGCGCAAGGCGGTGTACGGCACGGGAGCGCGGGTCGCCGTTCGCACGGACGTACAGGAAGTCGTGCTGACCGGCGGCACGGGCGGCGCCGGGCACGCGGGCCGGGGCGCCGGGCGCTCCGAGGCGCCGCTCGCGCTCTATCTGGACGGGCGGCTGCGGGTCAGCGCGCGGGACGAGTCCCGCTACCACGAAGCGCTGGTGCACCCGGCGATGGCGGGCGGGCCGCACGGCCGGGTGCTGGTGCTCGGTGGCGGCGACGGCCTCGCCGCGCGCGAGCTGCTGCGTCACCCCGGCGTCGACTCGGTCACCGTCGTCGAACGCGACAGCGGCCTGGTCCGGCTGGCCCGCACCGACCCCGGCCTCGCCCGGCTGAACCGCGGGTCGCTCGACGATCCGCGGGTCCGCGTGGTGACTGCCGACGCCTTCGACTGGCTGCGCCGGGACGCCCGGCGCGAGGTGCGCAGGGACGGCCCGTACGACGTGGTCCTCTCCGACCTGCCCGATCCCCGCCTCACCGCCGGCACCAAGCTGTACTCCCAGGAGTTCTACGGCCTCGCGGCCCGGGCGCTGGCCAGGGACGGGCGGCTCGCGGTGCACGCGGGACCGCCGCGCGCCCGGCCGCGCAGCTTCTGGACGGTCGAGGCGACGCTGCGCGCCGCGGGGCTGCGCACCGTCCCGTACCGGATGCCCGGCCGGCTTTCGGACGGAGCCGACCGGGACACGCCCGGCAGCAGCCGGCAGAGCCGCCGGTGCTGGGGCTTCTTCCTGGCCGGCCGCACCACGCCGCACCTGGGTCTCTCACCCGCCGCACCGCCGCGCTCCCTGACCCCCGCCCTGCTCCGTTCCGGCCACGTCGCGCTGGCCCGTACGCGCCTGTCCGGCCTCCCGCCGTCGACGCTGGTGCATCCGCGGTACGGCGGGTGAAGTGCGGGGACGCGGTGGCCGGAGGGCGTGGCCCGGACGGTGACGGGGTGCGGAGAAAGTTGTGCGGGAGCGGGCACGGGGCGGGGCCCGCTGGGTAGGCTCCGATTCATGGAGCACGAGGTGTACGTTCCGTTTCCCGTCGGCACGGTGCGGCAGGCGCTCGCCGAGCCGGAGCGGCTGGCCCGCTGTGTCCCGGGCGCCCAGCTCGACGCGGACGCCGCTCCCGAAGTTCCGGAGGGCCGGCTGCGGCTGCGGATCGGCGGCTCCACCATCACTTACCGCGGGTCACTGCGGGTGACCCCGCGCGCGGACGAGCCCGACGCCTTCGACGCCGCGGTGCACGGCACGGAGGTGCGCGGCGACGGCCTCGCCGAGCTGGACCTGACCGTCCGGGTGGCGCCCGACGAGGGCGGCAAGGGCACGACGCTGTCCTGCACCGCGGCCGTACGGGCCGAGGGCCGGCTCGCGGACGCCTCGGAGGACGCCGCCCGCACGGCCGGCCGCCGCCTCCTGGAGCGCTTCGCCACGACCCTCACCGACGACCTGACGACGAATCCGGTCAAGGGGCAGCAGGGCGGGCCGGACGCGGCAGCGGGGCCGACCACGGCGGTGGACGGCCTGGCGGTGCTCGCCGCGGGGCCGGCCGACGCCGGGACCGCGGGGGACCGGGACGCGGCGGGCCTGGAGGACGAGGATCCGGACGACGACGAGGGCCTGGCAGCGGCGGGCCTGGATGACGCGGACCTGAAGGAGGCGGGCGCCGAGGACGACCCGGCCGACGTCATCGGCACGGACGACGACGAGGACGACATCGACGAGGTGGACGGCGCCGGGGACCTCGCGGCGCGGGCCGGTGTCTTCGAGACCGACATCCCGCCGTCCTCGCTGGACCCGCTCGCCGAGGACGAGCTCGGCATCCCGGCCGAGCCGCCCGCCGAGGCCGCGCACGCGCGCCGCACGATGATCGGCCGCAGCGCGGAGGAGGTGGACCACGCACCGCCGCGCGGCCGCTACGCCCCCGTGCCCGCGCCCGAGACGTCCAGCGCCTCGGCCACCCTGCGCTGGGCGGCGCCCGCGGCCGCCGTGGTCCTGGCCTCCGCCGTGGTGGTCGGCCGGGTGCTGCGCCGCCGCCGCTGACGCCGGGCCCGCGCTGCCGCCGGCGCCGGTTCCGCTCCGCCGCCTCCGTGGCGCCCGGACGAGCGTGCCCGGACGAGCGTGCCCGGGCCGCCGCGCCCGTGCCGCACCGTTAAGGTCGATCCGTGAGCACTGAGAACCCCGCAGAGCCCGCCCGCAAGTCGCGCGTGGCGCGTACCGTACGGCTGGCCGCCGGCGACACCGAAGTGGCCGTCCGCCCGGACAACGGCTGCCGCATCGAGAGCCTCCGGATCGGCGGCACGGAACTGCTCCGGCAGGGAGCCAAGTACGGCTGCTTCCCGATGGTGCCGTGGTGCGGCCGGATCGAGAACGGCCGGTTCCGCAACGGCTCCGAGACGCATCAGATGCCGCTGAACTCCCCGCCGCACGCCATCCACGGCAACGGCCGCAACCTCTCCTGGCGCACCGCCCGCACGACCGGGACCACCGCGGCCTTCACCTACGACCTGGACGACCCGGCTGCTCCCTGGCCGTATCCGGGCAAGGTCACCCAGCTGGTGGAGCTGGCCGAGGACGGCGGTTCGCTGACCCTCGGCATGGGCGTCGAGACGTACGGCGACTCCTTCCCGGCGCAGGCAGGCTGGCACCCCTGGTTCCTCCGTGACCTCGGCGACGGCGGCGAGGGCGTACGCATCGACTTCGCCCCCGAGTGGCAGGAGGAGCGCGGCGAGGACCACCTCCCGGCCGGCCGGCGTATCGACCCCCGCCCCGGCCCCTGGGACGACTGCTTCGGCATGCCGCAGGGCGTGGATGTCACGCTGACCTGGCCGGGCCGCCTGGAGCTGAAGGTCACCAGCCGTGCGGAGTGGGTGGTCGTGTACGACGAGCAGGAGGCGGCCGTGTGCGTGGAGCCGCAGTCCGGCCCGCCCAACGGCCTCAACACCCACCCGCGCCTGGTCACCCCCATCGAGCCGCTGGAGATCTCCACGACGTGGACCTGGCGCACCCTCTCATGAGGTCCTATTAGGCTCGTGCGCATGAGTGACGACGTGCGCGGCGAGCTGCTGCAGCAGATCAAGGACAAGGCCGTGGTGCACGGCAAGGTGACGCTTTCCTCCGGCAAGGAAGCCGATTACTACATCGACCTGCGCCGGATCACCCTGGACGCCGAGGCCGCGCCGCTGGTCGGCCAGGTGATGCTGGACGCCACCGCCGACCTCGACTACGACGCGGTCGGCGGGCTCACGCTCGGCGCCGACCCGGTCGCGACGTCGATGCTGCACGCCGCCGCCGCGCGCGGTCGGAAGCTGGACGCCTTCGTGGTCCGCAAGGCCCAGAAGACGCACGGGATGCAGCGCCGCATCGAGGGTCCGGACATCAAGGGCCGCCGCGTCCTGGTCGTCGAGGACACCTCCACCACCGGCGGCTCGCCGCTGACCGCCGTCGAGGCGGCCCGCGAGGCGGGCGCCGAGGTCGTCGCGGTCGCCACGATCGTCGACCGCGGTGCCGAGTCGGCCATCGCCGACGCGGGCCTGCGGTACATCACCGGCTACCGGCTCACCGACCTGGATCTCGCCTGAGAGATCGGGCGCGTCGGGCGGGGGCTCCGGCCCTCACCGCCTTGACCTGGCCTTTCCTCAAGGGGCGGGCTGTTTCACGTGAAACAGCCCGCCCCTTGCGCTGTCCGGGTGGAAGCGCGATGTGGAGGTATTCGACAAGTCTGGGAAGATGGGCCGCGACGATGACGTCGCCCCCTGGTCAGGGCCCAGAACACACCGGTACCCGCACATCACAAGGAGCGGACAGATGCCCATCGCAACCCCCGAGATCTACAACGAGATGCTCGACCGGGCGAAGGCAGGCAAGTTCGCCTACCCGGCCATCAACGTGACCTCGACGCAGACGCTGCACGCGGCGCTGCGCGGTTTCGCCGAGGCCGAGAGCGACGGCATCATCCAGATCTCCACCGGTGGTGCGGAGTTCCTGGGCGGCCAGTACAACAAGGACATGGTGACCGGCGCCGTCGCCCTGGCCGAGTTTGCGCACGTCGTGGCCGCGAAGTACGACATCACCGTCGCGCTGCACACCGACCACTGCCCCAAGGACAAGCTGGACGGCTATGTCCGCCCGCTGATCGACATCTCCGCCGAGCGCGTGGCCAAGGGCCAGAACCCGCTCTTCCAGTCGCACATGTGGGACGGCTCGGCCGAGACCCTGGCCGACAACCTGTCCATCGGCCAGGAGCTGCTCGCCAAGGCCGCCGCCGCGAAGATCATCCTCGAGGTCGAGATCACCCCGACCGGTGGCGAGGAGGACGGCGTCACCCACGAGATCAACGACGAGCTGTACACCACCGTCGACGACGCGCTGCGCACCGCTGAGGCGCTGGGCCTGGGCGAGAAGGGCCGCTACCTGCTCGCCGCCTCCTTCGGCAACGTGCACGGCGTCTACAAGCCGGGCAACGTCGTCCTCCGCCCCGAGCTCCTCAAGGACCTCCAGGAGGGCGTCGGCGCCAAGTACGGCAAGTCCGCCCCGTTCGACTTCGTCTTCCACGGCGGCTCCGGCTCCACCGAGCAGGAGATCGCCACCGCGCTGGAGAACGGCGTCGTGAAGATGAACCTGGACACCGACACCCAGTACGCCTTCACCCGCCCGGTCGCGGACCACATGTTCCGCAACTACGACGGCGTCCTGAAGGTCGACGGCGAGGTCGGCAACAAGAAGACCTACGACCCGCGCAGCTGGGGCAAGCTGGCCGAGGCCGGCATGGCCAAGCGCGTCACCGAGGCGTGCGCCAACCTGCGCTCCACGGGTACCAAGATCAAGTAACGCCGCCGCGCGCTGCACCGGCGCGCGCAGCGGAGTATGCCGGAGGGCCCCGTACGCATCAGATCACGCGTACGGGGCCCTCCGCGCGCGTGCCCGGTCCTCCGTGCGCCCGGCCGAAGGGCCACCGCCGGGGCATCGCGGACCGCGAGTACCAGGCAGACTTGGAACCATGGCCATTCACGAGAACCTGCTCGGGGGACCGCCCCCGACCCACCTGCCCGACGACCCGGAGCCCCGCGAGCTGCTCGCGGCGGGCACCGCACCGGCCGATGTCGCCGCGAAGTACCCGGCGTCCTCGCTGGTCTGGGCGCAGCTGGCGGACGACGCCTTCCAGGCCGGCCGTACCGTCGAGTCGTACGCGTACGCCCGTACCGGCTACCACCGCGGCCTGGACGCGCTGCGCCGGGCCGGCTGGAAGGGCCATGGCCCGGTCCCGTTCGAGCACGAGCCGAACCGCGGCTTCCTGCGGGCCCTGCACGCGCTCGCCCGCGCCGCCCAGGCGATCGGCGAGCAGGAGGAGTACGAGCGCTGCACGGCGTTCCTGCGTGAGTCCTCGCCGACCGCCGCGGACACGCTCTCCTGAGGGAAGCCCCATACCGAGATGACCTCTCAGGGCCGGCCGGCCGACGTGTTCCGGCCGGTCCTGAGCCGTTGAAGGGCCTTCGGGTCGGCCGGGTCGGCCCTTGCCAAACCCCGGCGAGTTGCGGAAGATGCGCAACAGGTCCGGTGAGCCGGGCCTGACGAGGGGACCGGGGCTCCGATGCCGACAGGAAGGGGCGGACCGCTACCCGGAGGCATGCATCACGAGGAGTTCTGATGTCGCACTCGTCATCAGCGTCCCAGGCGTCCCCGTCCCCGGAGCCGGCCCCGCAGCCGGCCCCGAGCTGCCCGTTCGGGCAGGGGGAGACGGACCCGAACCTGGATTTCAGGGGCACCACGCCGTACGAGGACTACGTACAGGCCGAGATGCTCACCCACGCCCAGCATCCGCTCTCCGACGATCCCGGGGAAATGGCCTTCCTGGTGACCACCCAGGTCATGGAGCTGTGGTTCACCGTCATCGTCCACGAGTGGCACACCGCCGCGCAGGCCCTGCGCAGCGAGGACCTGCCCACCGCAATGGACGCGCTGCGCCGCTCCACGTACGAGCTGGAGGCCCTGAACGCCGCGTGGAAGCCGCTGGCCCGGCTGACCCCCGCGCAGTTCAACGCCTACCGCGGGGCGCTCGGCGAGGGCTCCGGCTTCCAGTCCGCGATGTACCGGCGGCTGGAGTTCCTGCTCGGCGAGAAGTCCGCGTCGATGCTCGTCCCGCACCGCGGCGCGCCCCGCGAGCACGCCGAGCTGGAGAAGGCGCTGCACGAGCCGAGCCTGTGGGACGAGGTGCTGCGGCTGCTGGACCGCCGGGGATACGCGATCCCGGTGTCCGTACTGCACCGCGACCCCACGCTCAAGTACGAGCCGCACCCGGCCGTCGAGGCGGCCTGGACGGAGATCTACGCCGGCGACCCGGCACGCGATCCGGAGAACGAGCTGGTCCGGCTGGGTGAGGCCCTCACGGACGTCGCCGAACTGGTCTGGCGATGGCGCAACGATCACCTGGTGGCGACCCGCCGCGCGATGGGCGCGAAGCGGGGGACGGGTGGTTCCGCCGGGGTGGCCTGGCTGGAGAAGCGGGCCGGAAAAAACGTCTTTCCCGAGCTGTGGACGGCACGCAGCCATGTCTGAGCGGCCGGACGACGGCACTCGGACCCGCGTGAGGGGGCACTCGTGACGGAGCGGCCACTCATGACCGACGAGGAAGCCGGGTCCGAGTGGCTCCTCACGACCGAGCGATGCGGTGCTGTCCGCGCGGAGGGTGACAACGAAGTGCAGGGGAACGAGAGCGCCGATGCCGGCGTGTCCACCGAGAGAATCGATACCTCCGCCGCGGGCGGCGCGCTGGCCGCCCGTGCCGTCGCCGCGGCCGGCGTCCGCGACGACCTCGCCGCCCGGGCCGCCCAGCTGGACGCCGAGGACCCGCTGAGCGGCAAGCGCGCGGAGTTCGTGCTCGACGAGGCGGTGTACCTCGACGGCAACTCGCTCGGCGCGCTGCCGCAGCCGGTCCCCGAGCGGGTCCGCGAGGTCGTCGCCCGCGAGTGGGGCGAGCTGCGCATCCGCTCCTGGTCGGAGTCCGGCTGGTGGACCGCGCCCGAGCGGATCGGCGACCGCATCGCCCCACTCCTCGGCGCGGCCCCCGGCCAGGTCGTGGTCGGCGACTCCACCAGCGTCAACGTCTTCAAGGCGCTGGTCGCCGCCGTACGCATGGCCGACGAGACCGGCCCGGCGGTGGACGGCGTCCCCCGGGACGAGATCCTGGTCGACGCCGCCACCTTCCCGACCGACGGCTATATCGCGCAGTCCGTGGCCCGGCTGACCGGCCGTACGCTGCGCCCCGTGGAGGCGGGCAGGATCCCCGCCGAGGTGTCGGACCGTACCGCCGCCGCCCTGGTCAACCACGTCGACTACCGCTCCGGCCGGCTCAACGACCTGCCCGGCATCACCGCCGCGCTGCACGCAGCGGGCGCGCTCGCCGTCTGGGACCTGTGCCACAGCGCGGGCGCGCTGCCGGTCGGCCTGGACGCGCACGGCGTCGACCTCGCGGTGGGCTGCACGTACAAGTACCTCAACGGCGGCCCCGGCGCGCCCGCGTACCTGTACGTACGCGCCGAGCACCAGCCGCGCTTCGACTCCCCGCTGCCCGGCTGGAACTCGCACGCCAACCCCTTCGGCATGGACCCCGAGTACGTACCGGCGGCGGGCATCGAGCGCGCCCGGGTCGGCACCCCGGACATCCTGTCGCTGCTCGCCCTGGAGGCCGCGCTGGAGGTCTGGGAGGGCGTGGCCATCGAGGACGTACGGGCCAAGAGCCTCGCGCTGAGCGACTTCTTCCTGGAGTGCGTGCGGGCGTACGTGCCGCGCGGCCGGGTGCGGTCGGTGACGCCCGAGCCGCACGACGAGCGCGGCAGCCAGGTCGCGCTGGAGTGCGCGGGCGCCGGCGAGGTGATGGGCGAGCTGATCCGGCACGGCGTGATCGGCGACTTCCGCCACCCCGACGTGCTGCGCTTCGGCTTCACCCCGCTCTACACGTCCTTCGCTGACGCGGAGCGCGCGGCCCGCGTCCTCGCGGAGGTCGTGGCGTACGTACCGGGCGACGGCACCGCCTCCGCGGTCGCCGCGGGCGCGGCGGAACAGGGGCCCACGACGATGTGAGGCGGCCGGTGCGAGCGGGGCGGTGTGGTCGGGACGGACGAGCGAGGTGGCATGAGCGGGGCGCTGGACGAGGAGGAGGCGCTGCTGGCGTGCGCGCCCGTACCGCCGGACGGCAGGATCGCGTACGGCGACCACCCCGACCAGGTGGTCGACCTGTACCTGCCACCGGAGGCGCCGCGCGGCCCGCTGACCGTGCTGCTGCACGGCGGCTTCTGGCGGGTGGCCTACGACCGCACGCACCTCTCACCGCTGGCCGCCGCGCTGGCCCGGGAGGGCCTGCCGGTCGCCCTCGCGGAGTACCGGAGGGCCGGCGGGGGCGGCGGATTCACGGAAACGTTCAACGATGTGACGAACGCGGTACGGGTCGCTGCCGCCGAGGCCGGCGAGGACGCTTCCGTGGTCGTCGCCGGGCACTCCGCCGGCGGCCACCTGGCACTCTGGGCGGCCGCCCGGTCGGGCCCGGTCACCGCGGCCGTCGCCATCGCCCCGGTCGCCGACCTGGCCCGCGCCCACGAACTCCGGCTCAGCGACGGCGCGGTGGCGGAGTTCCTGACCGGCCACCACGACGACGCCCATGCCACCGGCCACGACGATGGCCACACCACCGGCCACGAAGACGGCCTCGCGGAACGTATCGCCGCAGTCGACCCCGTACGGCTGCCGCCCCGCGTACCGGTGACGGTGCTGCACGGTACGGAAGATCCCGATGTACCGGTCGATCTGTCGCGGCGTTACGTCGCGGCGCATCGCGGCACCGGAGCCGCCGCGCCCGCCTTGCACGAGCTGCCCGGTGCCGGGCACTACGCGGCCGTCACCCCGGGCACGGCGGCGTACGGAGCGCTGGTGGCAGTGCTGCGGCACTCTGACGGATGACGGGTGACCGGCGGTACCGTTCCTCCATGCCAGCCGCAGCCGCATTCCGCCCCTGGTCGCCCGAGTTCGTCGCCGACCCCTGTCCCGGCTTCGCGGAGCTGCGCGACGCGGGCCGCGTGCACCGCTTCCCGCCCAGCAACCAGTGGCTGATACCGCGGCACGCGGACGTCAGCGCGCTCCTGCGGGACCGCCGCCTCGGCCGTACGTATCTGCACCGCTTCTCCCACGAGGAGTTCGGCCGCACGCCGCCTCCGCCCGCGCACGAGCCCTTCCACGTCCTCAACGACAACGGACTGCTCGACCTGGAGCCGCCGGACCACACCCGTCTGCGCCGCCTGGTGTCGAAGGCGTTCACGCCCCGCACGGTCGAGCAACTGAAGCCTGTCATCGGCCACTTGGTGAATGCCATGGTCGGTGACTTCGTCGCGGCGGGCGGCGGCGACCTGCTGACCGCGATCGCCGAACCCCTGCCCGTCGCGGTCATCGCCGAGATGCTCGGCATCCCGGAGGCCGACCGGCCGCTGCTGCGCCCCTGGTCGGCCGCCATCTGCGGAATGTACGAGCTGAGGCCGGACGAGGAGACGGCGCGCCGCGCGGTACAGGCGTCCCTCGAATTCTCCGCGTACCTGCGTGAACTGATCGCCGCCCGGCGCAAGTCACCGGGCGAGGACCTGATCAGCGCCCTGATCGCGGCATACGACGAGGGCGACCGCCTGAACGAACAGGAAATGATCTCCACCTGCGTCCTGTTGCTCAACGCGGGCCACGAGGCGACCGTCAACACCACCGCCAACGGCTGGCTGGCCCTCTTCCACCACCCCGAGCAGCTGGCCGCGCTGCGTGCCGCGCCGGACGCGCTGCTGCCGACCGCCGTCGAGGAACTGCTCCGGTACGCCACGCCGCTCCAGCTCTTCGAACGCTGGGTGCTGGACGACATCGAGATCGACGGCACGGTGATCCCGCGGGGCGCCGAAGTCGCCCTCCTCTTCGGCTCGGCCAACCGCGACCCGGCGGTCTTCGACCGGCCGGAGGAGCTGGACCTGTCCCGCGCGGACAATCCACACGTCTCCCTCGGCGCCGGCATCCACTACTGCCTCGGCGCCCCGCTCGCCCGCCTCGAACTGGCCGCTTCCTTCGGAGCCCTGCTGCGCGCCGCCCCTTCCCTCCGCCTCACCGCCGAGCCGTCCTGGAAGCCGAACTTCGTCATCAGGGGGCTGACGGAACTGCTGGTGGAGGTCTGAGACGTAGTACTTGAGACGGACCCGCAGAGATCCTCACTGGGCCGGACGCCCCCGCCCGTCCCCGTCCCTACCGTGGTGGGCGTGAACGAGACACCTCAGTACCTGAACGGCGCCCGCGGCAAGCAGGGCGCCGCCGGGCGCGCCCAGGCACCGCCCCACCAGGTGCCGCCTCCCGAAGCCCGGATGGCGAGCGGCGCGCTCCGCGGCCTGCGCCAGGATCTGTTCACCCGCGCCTTCGCGTTCCGTCCGATGCCCCCGCTGGACGAGGCGAAGGCGGCCGGCTGGGTGCCCTGGCTGCCGTCCCGGATCGGCCGGTGCCTGCGCTGGCTGCCGCACGCGCTGGTCATCGGCTTCGCCGCCTGCGTACTGCTGGCCGTCTCCGCCAAGACGGACGGCTCCGGCCCGTCGTTGCTGCTGCTGGTCTTCGGCGTACTCGTCGCGGGGCCGCCGGCGATGACGCTCGTCCGGCCGGTCGGGGCGTTCTGGGTGTCGCTGCTGGCGGTCTGCCTTGGGCTGTTGGCCGGCGACTCCTCCTGGGAGATCGCGTTCATCGCCCATGTCGGCACGATGGTGCTGGTCGTCCTGCGTACCCGGCCGCGCCTGGCACCGGGGATGTGGGCGGTGACGTTCGCCGTCCTCGCGCCCGGGGTCGCGGTGGCCGGTGCCGACGGCGGGTCGGTGCTGGCGCCGCTGGCGGTCATGAGCGGCATCGTCCTGCTGGCGGCCGCTGCGGTACGCGCCTGGCGGGAGGAGCGGCAGCAGGTCGTGGAGACCCGTACGGTCACCGCCGAGGAACGGTCGCGGCGGACTCTCCTGGAGGAGCGCGCGACCATCGCCCGCGAGCTGCACGATGTCGTCGCGCACCACATGTCGGTGATCGCCATTCAGGCGGAGGCCGCGCCGTACCGGATGCAGGACACGCCGCCCGAGCTGGCCACCGCCTTCTCGACGATCCGGGAGAACGCCGTGGCGGCACTCACCGAACTGCGGCGCATCCTGGGCGTCGTGCGCTCCGAGGACCCGGACGCCTTCGCCGGTCCGGAGGCGCCGCAGCCGACCCTCGCCGATCTGGACGCGCTGCTGGAGAGCGTGCGCGGCGCGGGGCTGACCGTCTCGGCGGTGGTGACGGGGGCGGTACGGCCGCTGCCGCAGGGCGTGGAGCTGTCGGCGTACCGCATCGTCCAGGAAGCGCTGAGCAACACGCTGCGGCACGCACCGGGCGCGGAGGCCCGGGTCGAAGTCGCGTACGTCCTGGGCGGCCTCGGCCTCCGCGTCGTCAACGGCCCCCCGGATCGCCTGGCCAAGCCGTCCCCCGGCGCGGGCCACGGCCTCCTCGGCATGCACGAACGCGTCACCATGCTCAGCGGCGACATGACCAACGGGCCCACGGACGACGGCGGGTACGAGGTCACGGCCTTCCTCCCGGCAGCAGCCGTACGGACGCCCGCCGACCCGGATTCACCGTCCCGGCCGACAGGGCAGTCGGAGCCCTCCGCAGCCGATTCCCCCACCTCTCCGGAGAGGCCGCAAGCATGATCAAGGTCCTGATCGTCGACGACCAGGTCATGGTCCGCGAGGGCTTCTCCGTCCTCCTCAACGCGATGCCGGACATCGAGGTCGTCGGCGAGGCGGTGAACGGCCGCGACGCGGTGCACAAGGTCGCCGCCCTGCGCCCGGACGTGGTCCTGATGGACATCCGCATGCCGGAGGTCAACGGCCTCGAAGCGACGCGCGAGATCGTCGCCGCCGACGCGGACGCCAAGGTGCTCGTGCTGACCACCTTCGACCTGGACGAGTACGTGTACCAAGCGCTCCGCGCAGGAGCCAGCGGCTTCCTCCTCAAGGACGCGTCCGCAGGACAGCTGGCCGACGGCGTACGGATCGTGGCGGCCGGCGAAGCGCTGCTCGCGCCGACCGTCACCAAGCGGCTGATCTCGGAGTTCTCCCGGCTGGGCGGGCCCCGCTCGGCCGCCCAGGAACGCATCGGTGAGCTCACCGAACGGGAGACCGAGGTCCTGGTACTGGTCGCCCAGGGCCTCTCCAACGGAGAGATCGCCGCCCATCTCGTCGTGGCCGAATCCACGATCAAGACGCATGTGAGCCGCATCCTGGTGAAGCTCGGCCTCCGCGACCGCACCCAGGCCGCCGTCTTCGCCTACGAAACGCGCCTGGTCACCCCCGGCCTCTGAGATCCTGCGATCGGAACCCGGCCGGTGCCGTAACTGTTGTCCACAGCCTGTGGACAACAGTTACGGCGTCGACGCTCGCCGGAAGCCATGGGTACTGCCTCGCGAAGTGTGAGAAGCGTCACCCTCGCGGCAGCGTCAGCCGCCACGCGGCCGGCTGGACCGTCCACGTCCGCGTCCTGACCGGCCCGCCGATCACCGCGTCCGCCCGGTAGCGGAAGTCCGGCCCGGACACGGTCACGGCCCGCGCCCGGACTCGTACGGGCGCCTCCGTGGCCTGCCACTGCACGATCACCTCGGCCAGCCCTTCGTGCTCCTGCGTGGGGTACGCCGCCCCGTCACAGGGCGCCGCGCCCTCCGGGGCCGTGCACCCCACGGGCACGACCGACACCCGGTGCACCGGCCGGTCCAGGTCCGCCAGGACGACGCCGTCCGCCTCCACGCGCAGCCGCGGCAGCGCCCGGCCGTCGCGCCGCCCGCCGCCCGGAACGGGCGCCGTGAGCAGCGAGAGGGCCGCTCTCGCGGTCCGGGCGGCCGGGGCCCACCAGGGGCGCTGCGCGGGCACCGCGGGCTCCTCAGCGGCCGTACGGGCGGATTGCGCGGGCCGCTCGGCCGGATCGCCGCCGGGGATGCGCAGGCCGCCCAGCACGATGCCGTCGCTGTCGTCGGCGAGCAGGTCGAGGACGCGCTCCTGGCCGTCCAGGACGGCACGCGCGGCGGTCACGGTGTCCGTGGGGACGCCCAGCGCCCGGCTCAGCGCGGTGGCGGACGGCATCCCGACGGGCACCAGCGAGAGGGTCACGCGAGGGAGCTCGCGCTCCTTGTGGAGGAGCTCGACGGTGCGCAGGAGGGCGCGGTCGTCGCCGATCACCACGGGGCGGCGTTGCCCCCTTCGGGCGAGCACCCGGGCGAATTCCGCGGGGTCGTCCGGAAAGCAGATCTTCGTGGTCGCGGCCGCGCACAGGACGTCTTTGGCGATCCGCACGGACTCGCCGTCCACACGGCGGGCGACCGGGTCGATGACCACGAGCAGGGAGCGCCCGGCAAGGTCTGGAGCCGACACCTCGGTCCTTCCTAGGGCTTGCGTTCTCTCGGGGAACGGACTCGGACGGGACGGGGGACAAAACAGCCATAGCGGCCACCGCGGGCCCCCGTACCCCGGCGGTGGCCGGGCGCCCGGGACTGTCCTGTTCGTCGCCCGAGAGAAATATTCGGTAATCTCTCGGTGCAAGAGCCCCTGTCGTTGTTGCGTCAGGGGCTTCGTCTATCCGGGGCACCGGTTCGACGGCTCGCGCGGCGGCTGCACCAGGCAGTGAGCCGCTCGCACGTTGGACATGCCCCGCCCGGAAGGGGTGTACGCCTGTGCCCGCACTTGTGCTGCTCGGTGCTCAGTGGGGTGACGAGGGCAAGGGAAAGGCCACCGACCTGCTCGGTGGTTCCGTTGACTATGTAGTGCGCTATCAGGGCGGCAACAATGCCGGCCACACGGTCGTCGTGGGCGACCAGAAGTACGCACTGCACCTGCTCCCTTCCGGGATCCTCTCGCCGGGGTGCACCCCGGTCATCGGTAACGGTGTCGTCGTCGACCCGGCGGTCCTGCTCTCCGAGCTGAGCGGACTGAACGAGCGCGGCGTCGACACGTCCAAGCTGCTGGTCAGCGGCAACGCTCACCTGATCACGCCGTACAACATCACCGTCGACAAGGTGACCGAGCGCTTCCTCGGCAAGCGGAAGATCGGCACCACGGGGCGCGGCATCGGCCCGACCTACGCCGACAAGATCAACCGCACCGGCATCCGCGTGCAGGACCTGTTCGACGAGTCGATCCTGCTCCAGAAGGTCGAGGCGGCCCTCGACTTCAAGAACCAGGTGCTGGCCAAGCTCTACAACCACCGCGCGGTGGTCGCCGAGCAGGTCGTCGAGGAGATGCTCGGCTACGCGGACCAGATCAAGGGTTACGTGGCCGACACCACGCTGATCCTCAATGACGCCATCGACGACGGCAAGGTCGTCCTCTTCGAGGGCGGCCAGGGCACCCTCCTGGACGTCGACCACGGCACGTACCCCTTCGTCACCTCCTCGAACCCGACCGCCGGCGGTGCCTGCACCGGTGCGGGCGTCGGTCCGACGAAGATCAACCGGGTCATCGGCATCCTGAAGGCGTACACCACGCGCGTCGGCGCCGGCCCGTTCCCGACCGAGCTGTTCGACCAGGACGGCGAGGACCTGCGCCGTATCGGCGGCGAGCGCGGTGTGACCACCGGCCGTGACCGCCGCTGCGGCTGGTTCGACGCGGTCATCGCGCGCTACGCGACCCGCGTCAACGGCCTCACCGACTTCTTCCTGACCAAGCTCGACGTGCTCACCGGCTGGGAGCAGATCCCGGTCTGCGTCGCCTACGAGGTCGACGGCAAGCGGGTCGAGGAGCTGCCGCACAACCAGAGCGACTTCCACCACGCGAAGCCGGTCTACGAGATGCTGCCGGGCTGGTCCGAGGACATCACCAAGGCCAAGACCTTCGCCGAGCTCCCGAAGAACGCCCAGGCGTACGTGAAGGCGCTGGAGGAGATGTCGGGCGCCCCGATCTCCGCGATCGGCGTCGGCCCGGGCCGCGACGAGACGATCCAGATCAACTCGTTCCTGGACTGAGGCGTGCGTCAGGCCCCGTAGGGGCCGACCGTGACGGTCAGCAGCCGCGTTACTGCACCTTCGTGTAGGTACGCGGCTGCTTGTCGTTTCCGCGGAACTCGCGCACCAGGGAGCCGTCGCCCGCGATCCTGAAGAGGGACGAACTGCTGGCCGCGCACCCCGGTGCGCTGCGCTGCACCACGGAGGGGCCGACGGAGAGCTGTCCTTCGGCCGAGTAGAAGTCCGCGCGCGCCGTGCAGTGCCCGCCGCTGCCCCGCACGTCGATCGTCACGGCGGGGCTGCCCACCGGAGTGCGCTCGATCGTCACCCGCTGGGTGCCCACACCGTCCGCGTTCGGGCGTTCCCAGGTGCCCAGGTACGCCGACGGGACCACCTCGTGGCCTGCGGGGCGCAGCGTTGCGGTACGCCCCGCCGCGCTCCATACGAGGGTGTTCTTCTGCGGTCCCCGCGTGAGGCTGTGCTCGCCCAGTGCCGAGCAGCGTCCTTCGGGTGTGGACTTCACCACGGTGGTGTCCAGCCGCAGCCCTTCGGTGGCCGACGCGGAGACGAGCTTCCCGTCGCTCTTGCACTCGTAGGTGGCGCCGAGGCTGATGCTGTTGGCCACCACCTCGCCGACGTTCCCGTGCGAGATCACGAACCGCCGCTGCTGCCCCGTGGGCACCCCGTCCCGCTCCACATCGCCGGTCCAGGTGCCCACGTAGTCGGCCGGGATGTCCGACCCGCCCTCGTGCTGCGCGCCGCCGCCCAGCGCGGGCATGGCGACCGCCGCGACACCGGCCGCGGCGATCACCACGGCGACGGCCCCGAGGGCGAGGGGCCAGCGGCGCCGACGGGCGGGGG
>NZ_NHSG01000397.1:0-3397 GCF_020024005.1 Streptomyces purpurogeneiscleroticus | reverse complement strand
GTTACATTTCGAACCCGGAAGCTAAGCCTTTCAGCGCCGATGGTACTGCAGGGGGGACCCTGTGGGAGAGTAGGACGCCGCCGAACAATCATTGTGGGAAAGCCCCGCACCTCTGGTGCGGGGCTTTTCTGCGTTTAGGGTCGGTCCTATGCGATACGACCTGGTCATCTTCGACAACGACGGTGTGCTCGTCGACAGTGAGCCGATTTCGAATACGATCCTGGCCGGCTACCTGACCGACCTCGGGCATCCGACGACGTACGAGGAGTCCATACGGGACTACATGGGTGCGGCGATGCACCGGGTGCACGATCTCGTCGCCGAGCGGACCGGGCAGCGTCTGCCGGCGGATTTCGACACCACCTTCCACGCGCGGGTCTTCGCCGCTTTCGAGCAGGAGCTGACGCCCGTTACCGGAGTACCGGAACTGCTGGAGAAATTGGTGGCCGCCGGCACTCCGTACTGCGTCGCATCCTCCGGGAGCCACGAGCGCATTCGCGTGGGGCACCGGAAGACCGGGCTCGACCGTTGGTTCACGGGCGAGCGCATCTTCAGCTCGGAGGACGTGGGACGGGGAAAGCCGGCCCCCGACCTCTTTCTGCACGCGGCCGAGAAGATGGGCGTCGCCCCCGGACGGTGTGCAGTGATCGAGGACAGCCCGCTGGGCGTGCAGGCGGCGATAGCGGCCGGTATGGACGTGTACGGATTCACGGCCATGACCCCGGCCGACCGGCTGGCGGGCGCGACCGCGCTCTTCACCGAGATGGCGAACCTCCCGGCGCTCCTCGTATGAGGCGCGCAGAGTCACTCAGAGGCGCCCAGAGGCACCAGGAGCACCCAGAGACACTTGTGTGATTCATCTACCCATCGGTAGTGGCGAGTTCTACGCTGTCCGGCCATGACCGCCCCTAACGGGCTCACCCCCGAGCCCCGCCTCCGGCACGGCCGGGCCGCGCTCGCCGTGAGCTTCTTCGTGCAAGGGGCGGTCTTCGCGCTGCTTGTCACGCGGATCCCTGCGATCCAGGACCGGTACGGGATCTCCGACGCGCTGCTGCCCGCCTTCCTCGCCGCCGTGCCCGTCCTGGCCGGAGTGGGCAGCGTGGCAACCGAGCGCCTGGTGAAGCGGGTACGGCCCGGGCTTGTCCTGCGATGCGTACAGCCGGTGGTCTGCCTGGCACTGGTGGGCGTGGGGGCCGGGAGCGGCCTGGCCCAGGTGGCCGTGGCCCTGGGGACGTTCGGGCTGGCGGTCGGGGCGCTGGACGCGTCGATGAACATGCTCGGGGTGAGCCTGCAGCGCGCCTACGGACGCAGCATCATGCTCGGCTTCCACGCGGCGTTCAGCCTCGGCGGGATCGTGGGTGCCTCGCTGGCCTGGGCGGGCGCGCACTGGGGGCTCTCGCTGGCCCTGCTGTACGGGCCGACCGCCGCGGTCGCCGTGCCGGCCGTCCTGGTCGCCGGGCGCTGGTACGTCGACCAGCGGCGACGCCCGAGCGCTGCCGCCCGGGCCGGGTCGGCGACGGCCCCCATCGACGCCTCCCTGCGATTCCTACTGCCCCTCTGCCTGGTGATGGCCTTCGCGTACATCGGGGACTCGACGGTCTCCAACTGGAGCGCGAAGTACCTGCAGGACGTGCTGGGGAGCTCGGAGCAGCTGGCGACCGTGCCGTACAACGTGTACATGGTCACCACGCTTCTCGGGCGGAGCGTCGGGGACCTGGGGGTGCGGAGGTTCGGGCCGGTTGCGGTGGTGCGGGCGGGGGCCGTGGTGGCGGCCGCCGGGTTCGCGGTGGTGGCTGTGGCGCCCGGCGCGTGGGTGGGTATGGCCGGGTTCACGCTGCTGGGGCTGGGGCTGTGCGTGATCGTGCCGCAGATGTTTGCGGCGGCGGGCCGGCAGGCGTACGAGGCGCACGGTCCGGCGGGCGGCGGTCCGGAAGCGTCGGATGCGGCCGTCGCGCGACTGAATATCTTCAACTATGTGGGCTTTCTGGTCGGTTCGCCGCTCGTCGGGGCGGTGGGTGACGCCTGGAGCTATCGCGGGGCGATGCTCGTGCCGATGGTGCTCGTACTGGTGACACTGGTGTATGCCCCATCGTTCGGTGGGGAGCGGGCCCGATACGGTGGCGGGCATGAGCGGCCGCGCACAGCTGATGTGGGACGAAGCAGTAACGGGCTATGACTTCGGGCCCGGTCACCCGATGGACCCGGTGCGGCTCGCGCTGACCATGCGGCTGGTCCAGGCGTACGGCCTCGACCGCGGGCCGGTACAGGTGGCTGCCGCCAAGGCGGCGGGCCTGTCCACACTGCGCCTGGTGCACCGCGAGGACTACATCGACGCGGTACGGCGTGCCTCCGCCGATCCGAAGGCCGCGGAGGTGGCGTACGGACTCGGTACCGTGGACGACCCGGCGTTCGCGGGCATGCACGAGGCGTCGGCGCTGATCGCCGGGCAGTCGGTGGGCGCGGCGGAGGCGGTGTGGCGCGGGGACGCGCTGCACGCGGTGAATTTCACCGGCGGGCTGCACCACGCGATGCCGGGCGGCGCGGCGGGCTTCTGCATCTACAACGACGCGGCGCTGGCCATCGCGCGGCTCCTGGAGCTGGGCGCGCGCCGGGTGGTGTACATCGATGTGGATGTGCACCACGGGGACGGCGTGCAGGCCGCGTTCTGGGAGGACCCGCGGGTCCTGACGATCTCGCTGCACGAGCACCCGCGCACGCTCTGGCCGCAGACCGGCTGGCCGGAGGAGACCGGCGGCGAGGGCGCCGAGGGCACCGCGGCGAATGTGGCGCTGCCGGCCGGTACGGGCGACGAAGGGTGGCTGCGCGCTTTCTATGCGGTGGTGCCGGAGCTGGTGGCCGGATTCGGGCCCGATGTGATCGTCACGCAGCACGGCGCCGACACCCATTTCGAGGACCCGCTGGCGCACTTGGCGGTGAGCGTGGACGCGCAGCGCGCCGTGGCCGAGACCTGTCACCAGCTGGCGCACGCGCACTGCGAGGGGCGCTGGGTGGCGCTCGGGGGCGGCGGTTACGCGGTGATCGACGTGGTGCCGCGGACCTGGACGCACCTGGTGGCGATCGCGGCGGGGCAGCCGCTGGACCCGGCGACGGACATCCCGGAGGAGTGGCGGCACGAGGTGTACCGGCTGACGCGGCAGCCGGGGCCGCGGCGGATGACGGACGGCCGGGAGCCGGTGTTCCGGGAGTTCGCGGACAGCGGGTACGACCCGGCGGACCGGCTGGACCAGGCGATCCTGGCGACCCGCCGCGCGGTGTTCCCGGCCCATGGGCTGCTGCCGTAACGGGGTTTGAGGCGGCGGCGGGCGGCATACAGAAGCGCTGACGACGGTCCCCACTCAACCCCTACCCATACGGCGGGAGGGGGCATGCGCGGGAG
>NZ_NHSG01000396.1:0-32045 GCF_020024005.1 Streptomyces purpurogeneiscleroticus | reverse complement strand
CCGCGGCGGGACCGGGACGAGCCGCCGCCGGAGCCGCCGCCACCCGGACGGCCGGGCGCCGGCCGCTGAGGACGAGCCCCTGCGGGCCGCGGGCCGGACCCCGCTCTGTACGGACATGTACGGACTCGTGGCCCACCCGGCCGCGTGGTGGCAGACGTCCACTCGGCGGGACACCTGTACGGGTCCGCGACGCGGCCGGATACCGTAAGAGCACCATGAGCGCATCGCAGACACCGCCTGCCACCGCCGTACCGGGCGACGACGTACCGACCCTTCTCGTGAAGATCTTCGGAAAGGACCGGCCCGGCATCACCGCCGGTCTCTTCGACACTCTCGCCGCCTACTCCGTCGACGTCGTCGACATCGAGCAGGTCGTGACCCGGGGCCGCATCGTGCTGTGCGCCCTGGTGACCACGCCCACCGGGAGCGCGTCGAACGGTGCCACCGAAGGCGACCTGCGCGCGACCGTGCACAGCTGGGCCGAGTCGCTGCACCTCCAGGCCGAGATCATCTCCGGTACCGGTGACAACCGTCCGCGCGGCACCGGCCGTTCGCACGTCACCGTCCTCGGGCACCCGCTCACCGCCGAGTCCACCTCCGCCATCGCCGCCGCCATAACGGCCACCGGCGGCAACATCGACCGTATCTTCCGGCTCGCCAAGTACCCCGTGACCGCCGTCGAGTTCAATGTCTCCGGCACGCCCACCGACACGCTGCGCACCGCACTCGCGACCGAGGCGTCGGTCCTGGGTGTGGACATCGCCGTGGTGGACTCCGGGCTGGCCCGCCGCGCCCAGCGGCTGGTCGTGATGGACGTGGACTCCACGCTGATCCAGGACGAGGTCATCGAGCTGTTCGCGGCGCACGCGGGCTGCGAGGCCGAGGTCGCCGAGGTGACCGCCGCCGCGATGCGCGGCGAGCTGGACTTCGAACAGTCGCTGCACGCCCGGGTGGCGCTGCTGAAGGGCCTGGACGCCTCGGTCGTGGAGCAGGTGCGCAAGGAGGTGCGGCTGACCCCCGGCGCGCGGACGCTGGTACGCACCCTCAAGCGCCTGGGTTACCAGGTCGGCGTGGTCTCCGGCGGCTTCACGCAGGTCACCGACGCGCTCAAGGACGAGCTGGGGCTGGACTTCGCCTCGGCGAACACCCTGGAGATCGTCGACGGCCGGTTCACCGGCAAGGTCACCGGCGACATCGTGGACCGGGCGGGCAAGGCCCGGCTGCTGCGCTCCTTCGCCCAGCAGGCCGGGGTGCCGCTGGCGCAGACGGTGGCCATCGGTGACGGCGCCAACGACCTGGACATGCTGAACACGGCGGGCCTGGGCGTCGCCTTCAACGCCAAGCCGGTCGTACGGGAGGCCGCGCACACCGCCGTGAACGTACCGTTCCTGGACACCGTGCTGTACCTGCTCGGCGTCACCCGCGAAGAGGTCGAGGCCGCCGACACGATCGCGGACTGAACCGTCACCCACCGCATACGAAAGGGCCCCGGCACGAGGTGTGCCGGGGCCCTTCGGCGTGCATGGCCGACGGCGGCCGGGCGGGGGGGCGGAGCCTCCGTCGGGACAGGCGCTCAGCTCTGCGGCGTCCAGTAGGCGACCAGGCGGCCGACGCCGTGCTCGACGGACTTCCAGGAGCCGTTGAAGGTCACCACCGCGAGGGAAGCGGTCGGGAAACCACTGCGGTTCATCCGCGTCAGCAGCTCGCCGTCGGCCTCGCCGGAAAGCGCGTCGGCCAGCGCGTGCATGCCCGGGTTGTGGCCGACCAGCAGCAGGTCGTTCACCTCGTCCGACGTCTCGTTGACCACCGCGATGAGCTCGCCCAGCGAGGCTTCGTACAGCCGCTCCTCGTACACCGTCTTCGGGCGCTGGGGCAGCTTGGGGGCGCACAGCTTCCAGGTCTCACGGGTACGGGCGGCCGTGGAGCAGAGGGTCAGGTCTGGATTGATGCCGGCTCCGGCGAGCCAGAGTCCGGCGGCGGGGGCGTCCCGGCGGCCGCGGTCGGCGAGCGGCCGCTCATGGTCGCTCTCCTGGGACCACTCGGCCTTGGCATGTCGGAGAAGAACAATCCGGCGAGGAGAATCGACGCTCATGTGTCCCAGCTTCGCATGAAACGCGGCGCGGGGCGCGGGGTGTTGACAGCCTCATCCCACAAAGCGGGACGTGGAACCGGTGGCTACACTCCGGCGCCGAGCAGCCGCGCGAGGAAGTGGACCACGGACGCCACGGCGGGCGGAACCCCCGCCGCTTCGGCCTCCGCGGCGGGCGTCATCACGAAGAGCAGCACCACGAACGAGACCACCGCCAGGGCCACGGCCCACCACGGCAGCCGCACGGGCCGGGCACCGTTCTCGGTGTGCCGGGTCGGAGCGGCGGACATGGGATCGCCTCCGTGCGGTCGAGGGGACGGCGCGGTGTCCTGCGCACCGCGGTCCTTCGAATCTACGGTCCCGGGACCGCGCCTCCCATCAGGTACGCCACCCACTTACCCCTGAGCCCGGCCCCTTAGGGGACGGTGGGGACAGCCCCACCGGCGCCGGGCCGGGGTCAGGGTGCGGCGATGCTGGCGATGATCCCCACCACGACGGTCACGGCGAGCATCGCGCCAAAGACGAGGAGCAGCTTCTTCTGTCCGCCCTGCGGATTCGGTTCGAGCACTGGCATGTTCCCAGTGTCGCACCCGCCCGTCACCGGGCTTCCGTCAGCCCTCGTCCTCGACCCGGCGGTCCCGGCCGGCCAGTACGCCCACCGCGATCTGCGGCACCATCAGCCCGGCCATCAGCGCGATGGGCAGGCCCCAGCCGCCGCTGTGCTGGTACAGCGTGCCCACCAGGAGCGGCCCGGGGACGGAGATCAGGTAGCCGATGCACTGGGCGAAGGCGGAGAGCTTGACGACGCCGGTGGCACTGCGGGCGCGCATGCCGATCATGGTGAGGGCGAGCGGGAAGGCGCAGTTCGATATGCCGAGCAGCAGCGCCCAGCCCCAGGCGCCGGCCGCGGGCGCCAGCCACAGGCCCGCGTATCCGATGAGCCCGCAGGCCCCGAGGGCCACGGCCAGCAGCCCCTGGTGACGCATCCGGGCGGCCAGCCGCGGCAGCAGGAAGGACAGCGGGATGCCCATGGCCATGACGAGGGCGAGCAGCACGCCGGCGGTCCCCGCCGACACCCCCGCGTCGCGGAAGATCTGCGGCAGCCAGCCCATGGTGACGTACGCGGCGGTGGCCTGCAGGCCGAAGAAGACTGCCAGCGCCCAGGCGGTGGGCGAGCGGCTGATCCTGACGGCCGGGGCGTCCTCCTGGGGCGCGCCCGCCTCTTGCGGTGCAGCCTGGGGCGCGCGGTGCTTCAGTACGGCGAACCAGGGCACAACGGCGAGGACGCCGAGGGCCGCCCAGATCGCGAGCCCGGCCTGCCAGCCGCCGCCGAGCGCGCCGGTGACCGGCACGGTGAGGGCGGCGGCCAGCGAGGTGCCGAGCGCCAGGGCCATGGAGTACAGCCCGGTCATCGAGCCGACCCGGTCGGGGAAGAAGGTCTTGATCACCACGGGCAGCAGGATGTTGCTGACCGCGATCCCGGCGAGCGCGAGGGCGCTGGCGGCGAGGAAGCCGGCCGTGCCGCCCGCGAAGGGGCGCACGAGGACGCCGAGCGCGATCGCGGCCATGCCGGCGCACACGATGGTGGCCGCGCCGAAGCGGCGGGCCAGGCGCGGCGCCGCGATGCCGAAGACGGCGAAGCAGAGGGCCGGTACGGAGGTGAGCAGGCCCGCGACGGTGCCGCTCATGCCGAGTCCGTCCCGCACCTCCTCCATGAGGGCGCCCAGGCTGGTGATGGCCGGGCGGAGGTTGAGCGCGGCGAGGACGAGACCGGCGGTCAGGACCGCGCCGACCCAGCGTGGTACGGGCGCGGGGGCGGGGTTCAGGGGGCCGGTTCCCGGGTGCGCGGTGGTCTGGGGTGTCTCGGTGCCGGTACCGAGGGTCGCAAGGTCGTCGTCTGCCATAAGGCTCATCATAGAATCATGGGATGAATGGCTGTCCAATCGCTCCGGGAGCTCTTCCATGCCACTGACCCCCTCGCCCCGGCGTTCCGTCCTGGCCGACCAGGTGATCGCTCAGCTGCGGGCCCAGATCACCTCGGGTGAGTGGCCGGTCGGTGAGCGCATCCCGACCGAGCCCGAGCTGGTCGAACAGCTCGGCGTGGCCCGTAACACCGTCCGCGAGGCGGTCCGCGCGCTCGCCCACAACGGGCTGCTCGACATCCGCCAGGGCTCCGGCACGTACGTCGTCGCCACCAGTGAGCTGGCCGGGGTGATGAACCGCCGCTTCGCCGACGCCGACCCCCGGCACGTCGCCGAGCTGCGCAGCGCCCTGGAGGCGGAGGCCGCCCGGCGCGCCGCGGAGCGCCGCACGGAGGCGGACATCAAGCAGCTGGACGCGGCGCTGCAGCGCCGCGAGCAGGCGTGGGAATCGGGCGCGGCGGCCGCGTTCGTGGAGGCGGACGCCACGCTGCACATGGCGATCGTGGCGGCCTCGCACAACGACGTGCTGGCCGAGCTGTACGCGGACCTCGGCGGCGTACTGCGCGAGTTCCTCCGCGCCGACGTGGGCGAGGAGCTGCGCCCCGAGTGGCACATGGACCACTCGCGGCTGGTGGACGCGATCCGCGAGGGCGACGGCGACCGCGCGGCGACCGAGGCGAGCTCCCACTCGTACGGCTGCCGCCCGGGCCGCACGCACGAGCTCTGAGCGCACAAGGGCCGCGGCCCGTACGTCTCCGTACGGGCCGCGGCCCTCATCGCGTCAAGAGGACGGGTCAGGCACCCATCATGTGCACGCCGCCGTCGACGTGGACGATCTCGCCCGTCGTCTTCGGGAAGAAGTCCGACAGCAGGGCGACGACGCCGCGGCCCGCGGGCTCCGGGTCGGCCATGTCCCACTTCAGCGGGGAGCGGGTGTTCCAGACGTCCGCCAGCTCGGTGAAGCCCGGGATGGACTTGGCGGCCATCGAGCCGATCGGTCCGGCCGAGATCAGGTTGCAGCGGATGCCCTCGGGGCCCAGGTCACGCGCGAGGTAGCGCGAGGTGGCCTCCAGGGCGGCCTTGGCCGGGCCCATCCAGTCGTACTGCGGCCACGCGAACTGCGCGTCGAAGGTGAGGCCGACGACGGCGCTGCCCTCGCTGAGCAGCGGGCGGCAGGCCATGGTGAGCGACTTCAGCGAGAACGCCGAGACGTGCATCGCGGTCGAGACGGACTCGAAGGGCGTGTTGAGGAAGTTGCCGCCCAGCGCGTCCTGCGGCGCGAAGCCGATGGAGTGCACGACGCCGTCGAGGCCGCCGAGCTCCTCGCGGACGACGCCCTCCAGGCGGGCCAGGTGCTCGTCGTTGGTCACGTCCAGCTCGATGACCTTGGCGGGCTTGGGCAGCTTCTTGGCGATGCGCTCGGTGAGGGTCGGCCGCGGGAACGCGGTGAGGATGACCTCGGCGCCCTGCTCCTGCGCGACCTTCGCCGCGTGGAAGGCGATGGAGGACTCCATCAGCACACCCGTGATCAGAATGCGCTTGCCGGCGAGGATTCCGCTCATATCGATCAGTGACCCATGCCCAATCCGCCGTCGACGGGAATGACGGCTCCAGTGATGTACGCGGCCTCGTCGGAGGCCAGGAAGCGGACCGAGGCGGCGATCTCCTCGGGCTGCGCGTAGCGCGCGAGCGGCACCTGCTTCACGATGTTCTCGCGCTGCTCATCGGTGAGCGCGCGGGTCATGTCCGTGTCGACGAAGCCGGGGGCCACGACGTTCACGGTGATGTTGCGGGAGCCCAGCTCGCGGGCGAGGGAACGGGCGAAGCCGACGAGGCCCGCCTTGGAGGCCGCGTAGTTCGCCTGCCCCGCGGAGCCCAGCAGCCCCACGACGGACGAGATCAGCACGACCCGGCCCTTGCGCGCCCGCAGCATGGCCCGGTTGGCCCGCTTGACCACGCGGAACGTACCGGTGAGGTTGGTCTCCAGGACCGAGGCGAAGTCGTCCTCCGACATCCGCATCAGCAGCTGGTCACGGGTGACGCCGGCGTTGGCCACCAGCACCTCGACCGCGCCCTGCTTCTCCTCGATCTCCTTGTACGCCTGCTCGACCTGCTCCGTGTCGGTGATGTCGCACTTCACGGCCAAGAACCCCTCGGGGGGCTCGCCGGAGCGGTAGGTGATGGCGACCTTGTCGCCTGCCTCGGCGAAGGCCCGGGCGATGGCGAGGCCAATGCCGCGGTTGCCTCCGGTGACCAGAACCGAGCGGCTCAAGAGATCACCCTTTCCGTGTCCTGTCCGACGTGTGTTCCCTACGAAACTAGCGGTCACGAGCCCGATACGGAGAATCCACCTCGCACAGGGGCACATCCAGGTCACTGTGGGGTCCCTACAGAAGCGACCGCTCGGTGACCCGGCGAATCGCCACGACGAACCCGCCGGACCTCGTGCGCGCCCGGGGCCCGGCACGGCATGATGCGTGGCGCCGACCCCGGGAGGGATGCCGTGCCCGCTACACCTCGTTCCCTTGACGAGAGCTTCCTCGCGCTGCCCCTGCACGCGCTGGCCGACGCCGCGCTCGCGCGGGCGCGGGCGCTGGGGGCCGACCATGCCGACTTCCGGCTGGAACGCATCCGGTACGCGTCCTGGCGGCTGCGGGACGCGAAGACCGCCGGGTCCTCGGACAGTACCGATCTGGGGTACGCGGTGCGGGTCGTGCACGGCGGGGCCTGGGGGTTCGCGTCCGGTGTGGACCTGACCATGGACGCGGCGGCGCGGGTGGCGGCGCAGGCGGTGGCGATGGCCAAGCTGTCGGCGAAGGTGATCGACGCGGCGGGGTCGGCGGAGAAGGTGGAGCTCGCCGACGAGCCCGCGTATCCGGACCGGACGTGGATCTCCTCGTACGAGGTCGATCCGTTCGACGTGCCGGACGCGGAGAAGACCGGGCTGCTGGCGGAGTGGAGCGGGCGGCTGCTGGCGGCGCCGGGCGTCACGCACGCGGACGCCTCGCTCCTCACGATCCGGGAGAACAAGTTCTACGCCGACACGGCGGGGACGACGACCACCCAGCAGCGGGTGCGGCTGCACCCGGAGCTGACGGCCGTCGCGGTGGACGACCGCAGCGGGGAGTTCGACTCGATGCGGACCATCGCGCCGCCGGTCGGCCGCGGCTGGGAGTACCTGACCGACGGGCGGTACGACTGGGACGCGGAGCTGGCGGAGATGCCCGCGCTGCTCGCGGAGAAGATGCGGGCGCCGAGCGTCCGGGCCGGGCGGTACGACCTGGTGGTACATCCCTCCAATCTGTGGCTGACGATCCACGAGTCGATCGGGCACGCGACCGAGCTGGACCGGGCGCTGGGGTACGAGGCGGCGTACGCGGGCACCTCGTTCGCCACCTTCGACCAGCTGGGGAAGCTGGCCTACGGGTCGTCGCTGATGCACGTCACGGGTGACCGGACGGCCGAGCACGGGCTGGCGACGATCGGGTACGACGACGAGGGCGTGGCGGCGCAGTCCTGGGACCTGGTCAAGGACGGTGTCCTGGTCGGCTACCAGCTGGACCGCAGGATCGCGAGGCTGACGGGCTTCGAGCGGTCCAACGGGTGCGCGTACGCGGATTCGCCGTCCCATGTACCGGTGCAGCGGATGGCGAACGTGTCGCTGCAGCCGGCGCCCGAGGGGCCGTCCACCGAGGAGCTGATCGCGGGCGTGGAGCACGGGATCTATGTGGTCGGCGACCGGTCCTGGTCCATCGACATGCAGCGGTACAACTTCCAGTTCACCGGCCAGCGGTTCTTCCGGATCGAGAACGGGCGGCTGGCGGGGCAGCTGCGGGACGTGGCGTACCAGGCCACCACCACCGACTTCTGGGGCTCGATGGCCGCGGTCGGCGGCCCGCAGACGTACGTACTGGGCGGCGCCTTCAATTGCGGCAAGGCCCAGCCGGGCCAGGTCGCCTCCGTCTCGCACGGCTGCCCCTCCGCCCTCTTCACGGGCGTCAACATCCTGAACACGACCCAGGAGGCCGGTCGATGAGCACACGTCGTACGTCTCGTACTTCTCGTACGAGCGCGCCGCACGAGGTGGTCGAGCGGGCGCTGGCCCTGTCGCGGGCCGACGGCTGCGTGGTCATCGCCGACGAGACCGCCAGCGCCAATCTGCGCTGGGCGGGCAACGCGCTGACCACCAACGGGGTCACCCGCGGCCGCGCTCTCACCGTCATCGCCACCGTGGACGGCAAGGAGGGCACCGCTTCCGGTGTCGTCTCGCGGGCCGCGGTCACCGCCGACGACCTGGAGGGGCTGGTACGGGCGGCGGAGGCGGCCGCCCGGGGCGCGGGGCCCGCCGAGGACGCGCAGCCGCTCGTACCGGGCGGCACGCCCTCCCCCGGCTTCACCGAGCCGCCCGCCGAGACCTCCTCCGAGGTGTTCGCCGACTTCGCGCCGGCGCTGGGCGAAGCCTTCCGGCGGGCCCGGGACGGCGGCCGCGAGCTGTACGGGTTCGCCAATCATGAGGTCGTGTCCTCGTACGTGGGCTCCTCCGCCGGGCTGCGGCTCCGGCACGACCAGCCCACCGGGACACTGGAGCTGAACGCCAAGTCGCCCGACCGCACCCGCTCGGCCTGGGCGGGCCGGGCCACCCGGGACTTCCGGGACGTCGACCCGCTGGCCATGGACGCCGACCTGGCGCGGCGGCTGGCCTGGGCCGAGCGGCGGACCGAGCTGCCGGCCGGGCGGTACGAGACGCTGCTGCCGCCCACTGCCGTCGCCGACCTGCTCGTGTACCAGATGTGGTCCTCCGGGGCGCGGGACGCGGCCGAGGGCCGCACGGTCTTCTCGGCGCCCGGGGGCGGCACCCGGATCGGTGAGAAGCTCTCCGGGCTCCCTCTGACGCTGCGCAGCGACCCGGGGGCCGCGGGCCTGGAGTGCGCGCCCTTCGTACTGGCGCACAGCTCCGGGGACGACGCCTCGGTCTTCGACAACGGACTGCCGCTGGAGCCCACCGAGTGGCTGCGGGACGGCGCGCTGAACCGGCTGGTCACGACCCGGCACAGCGCGGGCCTGACCGGCCTGCCGGTGGCCTCCGCGATCGACAATCTGCTGCTGGACGCGGGCGGCACGAAGTCCCTGGACGAGCTGGTGGCCGGTACGGAGCGCGGGCTGCTGCTGACCTGCCTGTGGTACATCCGCGAGGTCGATCCGGCGACGCTGCTGCTCACGGGGCTGACGCGGGACGGCGTGTACCTCGTGGAGGGCGGTGAGGTGGTCGGCGAGGTGAACAACTTCCGGTTCAACGAGTCGCCGGTGGATCTGCTGGGGCGGGCGAGCGAGGCGGGCCGTACGGAGCGCACGCTGCCGCGCGAGTGGAGCGACTACTTCACGCGTGCCGCGATGCCCGCGCTGCGCATCCCGGACTTCAACATGAGCTCGGTGAGCCGGGGGGTGTGAAGCCGGGGCGCGCCCGGGGCGGGGCGGTCCGTGCGCCCGTCCCGGGGCTGTGCGCACTTGTCGTACCGCGTGGCCGGCCTGTGGACAGTCGGTCGGCCACGCTTCGCACGGCTAATAGAATCGGTTCCGTCCTCCCGTTTGGGATCAACGACCGATCAGGAACGCCATGACACGCCTCGGCGAATCCGTCGCCCGCGCCAGCACGCTGCTCTCCGCAGACCTCTCCGTCGACGCCACCGTCGAGGAGCTGCTGAAGGAGACGGGCGCGCGGCGCTATCTCGACCTGACGGACCTGCCGGCCAAGGAGCAGGCCGAGCTGATCGCCTCGCGCACGGTCGAGGTGATCCCGGGCGTGGAGCAGCTCGCCGAGCGCATCGAGGAGCGCCGGGCGGCCGGCAAGAGCCTGCACATCAAGCTGGGCATCGACCCGACGGCCACCGATGTGCACCTGGGGCACGCGGTCCCGCTGATCGTCCTCAGCCGCTTCCAGCGCCTCGGCCACGACGTCACGCTGATCATCGGCGACTTCACGGCCAAGATCGGTGACCCCTCGGGCCGCAGCACCGAGCGCCCGCCGCTGACCGACGAGGACATCGCGAAGAATCTCGCGACCTACCGCGACCAGGTCCGGCCGTTCTTCGACTTCGAGAAGGTCAGCTTCCGGCAGAACAGCGAGTGGCTGGCGCCGTACACCTTCCCCGAGCTGCTCGGCCTGCTCGCGAAGGTGCCGGTCTCCCAGCTCCTGCAGCGCGACGACTTCCGCACCCGCCTCGCGGACGGCTCCGGGCTGACCATGACCGAGATGCTGTACCCGATCGCGCAGGGCCTGGACTCGGTCGCCCTGAACGACGACGTGGAGCTCGGCGGCGCCGACCAGCTGCTCAACCTCCAGATGGCCCGCAAGCTCATGGAGCTGCACGGCCAGCAGCCGCAGCTGGTCGTCACGATGCCGCTGATCGAGGGCACGGACGGCACGGGCGCGAAGATGTCCAAGTCCAAGGGCAACTACGTCGGTCTGAACGCCCCCGCCGAGGACGTCTTCGGCAAGATCATGTCGGTGCCGGACCGGCTGATGGAGCCGTACCTCAAGGCGTGGACGGAGTGGACGGACGAGGAGATCGCCCAGGTCCTGGCCCGCATCGAGGCGAAGTCGCTGCACCCGATGGATCTGAAGAAGATCCTCGCGGGTGAGGTCGTGACCGCGCTGTACGGCGTCGAGGCGGCGATGGCGGCCCGTGCCGGGTTCGTCGCGCAGTTCTCCAAGAAGTCCTTCGCGGATGTCTCCACGCTGCCGTCGGTGGACCTCGCCGAGCACGGCACGGAGACGGTGGCCACGGTGCTGACCAAGGTGCTGGAGTTCACGGCCAGCGCGTCGGCGGCCCGCCGGCTGGCTAAGCAGAATGCGCTGCGGCTGGTCATCGAGGCCGAGTCGGGCCAGGAGACGGTGGTGCTGGCCGAGGCGGACGCGGTACGCACGCTGGCCGAGGTGCTGGCGGAGAAGCTGGCCGCCACACCGGGCACCCCGTACCTCAAGGCCGGCCGCAAGCTGGCCCAGATCCAGGGCGCGTAAGCGGGACACGGGACCGGTCGCAAGCCGGTTCGGGCTCAGGGCTCGCAAGCCGGTGCGGGGCCGTCACGACGGTCCCGTACCGGACCGCTCCCGCGGGCCTGGTGTGCAGGTCCGCGGGAGCGGTGTGCGGCGGCGTGGTCACGCCTGTTGATGCCGGTGTTTCCTCCCGCGCACCATGGCCCACAACCGGCTGCCCACGCCGACGACGATCACCGCGCCGATCAGCTGCAGCAGATGCCGGGTCCAGTCGACGCCCTTGGTGTCCTCGACGCCGATTCCGGTGGCCGCCCAGTTGCCCAGCACGCTGCCGAGCATGCCGAAGATCACCGTCAGCCAGAGCGGGATCGCCTGCTTCCCCGGGATGAGCGCCCTCGCGATCACACCCAGAACCAGACCCACAATGATGGCCCACAACCAATCCATGTCGCCTCCTCATGGGGCGCGGTGTACAAGGCCGTGCATCGTTCAGTTTCGTACCGCCACCCGTACGGCGCACGTCGGAGCGGTCTGTACGCATGACGCCGGTATGTACCTCGCCGGGCGTATCGCGACCCGGTCTCGAAGGCTGCGCAGGCCCGGCGTAACGTGGAACAGGTCCGGCATTGGCGTGTGCCCGGTATGACAACAGGTGGTGGAACGTGATGCGGAAGCAGAGCAGTGCCCCGTCCTTCCGGATCACGGGAGCCCGCCAGGGGCTGACCGAGGACGTCCGTGGGCGGCAGCGACGCTACGTGATCTCAATGTCCGTACGGACGGTGGCGGTGGTCCTCACCGCCGTGCTCTGGAACGTCGAGCGGCCCATCGCCATTATCACCCTGATTGCGGGTCTGGTGCTGCCGTACATTGCGGTCGTCATCGCCAACGCGGGCCGGGAGAACGTCACTTCGCTCCCTTCGACCTTCGTGGCGACCCCGTCCCGGCCGATGCTGACCTCGTCGGCCGACGAGTCACCGCGCGAGCCCGGCGCGGAAGGCGGCGCGGAAGCGGGGCACACGGACTCCGCCGAACAGCGCGGCGAGCACGGCTGATCTACCGACAATCCGCAAAGCTCAAGAAAAGCTCAGATCAATCATGTGGTTCCGGTGCACCCGGCACGGTCCCCCGTGACATACTTCGTACGCGCTCCGCATCCCCCGTCGGAGCGACGGACCGACGCCGGGCGGCTCCCCCCGTGGCTGCCCGGCGTCGCCATGTCCGGACGCAGGGGCGCGACGTAGGGTTGAGGGCGTGATCCTCCCGAACGTCTCCGAGAACGCCACCATCTGTTCCGCCAAGGGCTGCCGAGCCGACGCGGTATGGGTCCTGGCGTGGAACAACCCGAAGCTGCACACTCCGGACCGCCGCAAGACCTGGCTCGCGTGCGAGGAGCACCGCGAGCACCTCTCCCAATTCCTCGGCGTCCGGGGCTTCTTGAAGGACGTGGTGAAGCTGGAGGAGTGGGAGGCACCGGACTCCGAAGGCTGACGCCGGCCTCCGAAGGCTGTCACCGGCCTACGACGGCCGACGTCCGCCGGCCCGCGGTCGACGCCCGAGCCGGGCCGGCAGCGCGTCCGGCGTCGAGGCCGCCCCGCCGCTGGGCCGCCTCAGCCGCCGATCGCCGACATCGGCCGCTCCGGCTGCAGGAAGCTCGGGTCGTCCAGGCCCGAGCCCGCCTTCTTGCCCCACATCGCGAGCTTCCATATGCGCGCTATCTCTTCGTCCGGCGCATCCGAGCGCAGCGCGGCCCGCAGATCCGTCTCCTCCGTGGCGAACAGGCACGTCCGCACCTGACCGTCGGCGGTCAGCCGGGTCCGGTCGCAGGCGCGGCAGAAGGGGCGGGTGACCGAGGCGATGACTCCGACGCGCTGCGGCCCGCCGTCGACGAGCCAGCGCTCGGCGGGCGCGGAGCCGCGCGCCTCCTCGTCCTCGGCGGTCAGCGTGAAGCGGCTACGCAGCGAGGCGAGGATGTCACCCGCGGTGATCATGCCCTCGCGCTTCCAGCCGTGCTGCGCGTCGAGCGGCATCTGCTCGATGAAGCGGAGCTCGTAGTCGTTCTCCACCGCCCAGGCGAGGAGGTCGGGGGCCTCGTCGTCGTTCAGCCCCGGCATCAGGACGGAGTTGACCTTGACGGGGGTGAGGCCGGCGGCGCGGGCGGCTTCCAGGCCGCGCAGCACGTCGGCGTGGCGCTTGCGGCGGGTCAGGGTCTGGAAGACGTCCGGGCGCAGGGTGTCCAGCGAGACGTTCACCCGGTCCAGGCCGGCGTCGCGCAGCGCGGCGGCGGTGCGCTCCAGGCCGATGCCGTTGGTGGTCAGGGACATCTGCGGGCGCGGCTCCAGGGCCGCGACGCGCTCGACGATGCCGACGAGGCCGGGGCGGAGCAGCGGCTCGCCGCCGGTGAAGCGGACCTCTTCGATGCCGAGGTCGGTGACGGCGATGCGGATGAGGCGGACGATCTCGTCGTCCGTGAGCAGGTCGGGCTTGGCCAGCCACTGCAGGCCCTCTTCGGGCATGCAGTACGTGCACCGCAGGTTGCACCGGTCGGTCAGCGAAACCCGCAGGTCGGTGGCTACTCGCCCGTATGTGTCGATGAGCACGAGGCCCCCTCCCCCGGTGGCGGATCAGTTGTTGTCGAGCCTACGCGATGGGTCTGACAACAAGCACGGATCCGATGTCACGATGCGGGACCGGCCGCGTCGTAGGGATCTACGACACGGCCGGTGCTCCGCCTGCGGAATCGGGCGGTCAGTGCGCTCCGGTGCCGGTCAGGGACCGGACCTCCAGCTCGGCGTACTTCTTGGCGTCCGGCTCCTCCTTGGAGAGCAGGGACCCGAGCCAGCCGAGCAGGAAGCCCAGCGGGATGGAGATCAGGCCCGGGTTCTCCAGCGGGAAGAAGTGGAAGTCCACGCCGGGGAACATCGAGGTCTCCTTGCCGGAGACGACCGGCGAGAAGAGCACGAGGAGGACCGAGGAGGCCAGGCCGCCGTAGATCGACCACAGCGCCCCGGAGGTGGTGAAGCGCTTCCAGAAGAGGCTGTAGAGGATCGTGGGCAGGTTGGCGGAGGCGGCGACCGCGAAGGCGAGGGCGACCAGGCCCGCGACGTTCAGGCCGCGTGCGAAGACGCCGAGGATGATCGCGGCGGCGCCGATGCCGACGGTGGCCCAGCGCGCGGCGCGCACCTCGGACTTCTCCGACGCCTTGCCCTTCTTGATCACGTTGACGTAGAGGTCGTGCGCGAAGGACGAGGACGAGGCGAGGGTGAGGCCCGCGACCACGGCGAGGATGGTGGCGAAGGCGACCGCGGAGATCACGGCGAGCAGGATGGCGCCGCCGGTGGAGTCGGCGCCGCCGCCGATCTCCTGGGCGAGCAGCGGGGCCGCGGTGTTGCCCGCCGGGTTGGACGCGATGATCGTCTCCGGCTTGATGAGCGCTGCCGCGCCGAAGCCGAGCGCGATGGTCATCAGGTAGAAGACGCCGATGATGCCGATGGCCCAGTTCACGGACTTACGGGCGGCCTTGGCCGTGGGCACGGTGTAGAAGCGGATGAGGATGTGCGGCAGGCCCGCGGTGCCGAGGACCAGGGCGATGCCCAGCGAGATGAAGTCGATCTTCGAGGTGGCGGTGGCGCCGTACTTCAGGCCGGGCTCCAGGAAGGCCGCGCCCTTGCCGCTCTCCTTGGCGGCCTCGCCGAGCAGCGTGGAGATGTTGAAGTTGAACTTGAGCATCACCAGGAACGTGATCAGCAGGGTGCCCGCGATCAGCAGGATGGCCTTGACCATCTGCACCCAGGTGGTGCCCTTCATGCCGCCGATGGAGACGTACAGGATCATCACGATGCCGACGAGGACGACGACGAGGATCTTGCCGGCCTCGCTGGTGATCCCGAGGAGCAGCGTGACGAGGGCGCCCGCGCCGGCCATCTGCGCCAGCAGGTAGAAGATCGAGACGACGATGGTGGAGACGCCCGCCGCGGTGCGCACCGGGCGCTGCCGCATGCGGTACACGAGGACGTCGCCCATCGTGAAGCGGCCGGAGTTCCGCAGCGGCTCGGCGACCAGCAGCAGCGCGACCAGCCAGGCGACGAGGAACCCGATGGAGTACAGGAAGCCGTCGTACCCGAAGAGGGCGATGGCGCCCGCGATGCCGAGGAAGGACGCGGCGGACATGTAGTCGCCGGAGATGGCCAGGCCGTTCTGGAAGCCGGAGAACTGGCGGCCGCCGGCGTAGAAGTCCTCGGCGCCCTTGGTCTGCCGCCCCGCCCATACGGTGATGCCGAGGGTGGCGGCGACGAAGACCGCGAAGAGCGTGATGATCAGCGGCCGGTGCTGGGAGGCGCCCTCGGCGGCGAGCTGGAACGTCAGGTGGCTCATGCGTCGCCCTCCACACGCGGGGTGCCGCCCTCGAGGCGGTTCTTGATCGCCTCGGCCTTGGGGTCGAGCTTCGCGGCGGCGTGCCGCGAGTACCACCAGGCGATGAGGAACGTCGTCACGAACTGGGCGAGGCCGAGGACGAACGCGACGTTGATGTTGCCGAGGACCTTGGTGCCCATGAAGCCGCCCGCGTAGTTGCTGAGCAGCACGTACAGCAGGTACCAGAGGACGAAGGCGACGGTCAGCGGGAAGGCGAACGAGCGGTAGGAGCGGCGCAGTTCGGTGAACTCCGCGCCGGACTGCACCTCGGTGAAGGGCGGTGCCTCAGGTGCCTCATGGGGCGCATCGTGCTGCGCCTCGCGATCCTTGCGCGGCCCGGGGTCAGCGGGCGGCTGGGCGGCGGTGCTCACGCGGTCTCCTGATTTCTCACGGTGCTGGTCTTTTCCTGGCGAGTGCTGTCGCGCGATCCGCAAGGGCGTTCCGTCGGCGACATAAAGTTCAGATCAGTGATCCGGATCACGCATGCTAGAGGGGTGCGGCCGCCTTCCGACAGGGGGCAGGGCCGGAAATCCGCAGGAAATCGGGGGGTACGGCCGCCACTGCCGGCACGCCGGATCGTTGTCCGGGTGTGACGCCTTTGCCGCCCCGGCAGCCACCAGGACCGGGCCGACTCCCGTACGGCGCCGTGCGGTTGTCCTCCCCCGTCGCCCTCGCCCCTCCCACGCCACCCCGCCCGACCTGCGCCGTTACCCGTCGTTGGGACGGTCGGCGGATCGTGCTGCCGCTGCTGAGCTTCGGGGCGCTGCGCCGTCCCCGGTGGGGTTGACGGACCCCGCTCCTGCGGCAGTTGACGGGTTTTCCCCGCCGACAGGCGGGTTTTCTCTGCCGACCGTTGAACTGTCCGGGTGATCACGGTTAGCTTCACTCGTCACGGAACCGGCTCGCGCGCGACCTGCCCGCGAGCGGTCAGAGATGATGTGGAGTACCCCCATGGCACATCTGAAATCCAGACGGGTGCGCGCGCTCGCCGTACCGGTCGGACTGGCCCTCGTCGCCTCCCTCGGCTTCCTCCCGCAGGCGGCGACCGCCGCCCCCCAGGAGGCCCCGGCCACGGTCACCACCGACGGCCCGCTGCTCTCGTACGTCGTCAACGCCACGCCGGGCAAGGCGTCGATGGCCGAGGTCGGCAAGGCGATACGCGCGGCCGGCGGCAAGGTGGTCGTCGCCCACGAAAAGATAGGCGTGATCGTCGTCCACTCCGCGAACCCGAAGTTCGCCGAGACGATACGTACGGTGCGCGGCGTCCAGTCGGCCGGCGCCAGCCGCACCGCCCCCCTGAAGCCCTCCGGCACCACCGACATCGGAAAGCCGCAGAAGGCCGATCTGAGCAAGGCCGCGAAGCTGGCCGGCGCCGAGGCCAAGGCGGCCGGCGAGGAGCCCCTGGAGTCCCTCCAGTGGGACCTGCCCGCCATCAAGGCCGACCAGGCCGCGAAGGTGAACCCGGGCAGCAAGAAGGTCACCGTCGCCGTCATCGACACCGGCGTGGACGACACCCACCCGGACCTCAAGCCCAACTTCTCCGCGCAGCAGTCCGCCAACTGCGTGGGCGGCGTGGCCGACACCACCGCCGGTTCCTGGCGCCCGTGGAACCCCACCGAGGACTACCACGGCACCCACGTCGCGGGCACCATCGCCGCCGCGCGCAACGGAGTCGGCATGGCCGGCGTTGCGCCGAACGTGAAGATCTCCGCCATCAAGGTCAGCGAGCCCGAGACGAGCCTGTTCTACGCAGAGAGCGTGGTCTGTGCCTTCGTCTTCGCGGCCGACCACGGCGTCGAGGTCACCAACAACAGCTACTACGTCGACCCGTGGATGTTCAACTGCAAGGATGACCCCGACCAGGGCGCCATCGTTGACGCGGTGGGCCGGGCGGCCAAGTACGCCGAGCGCAAGGGCGCGATCAACGTTGCCGCGGCCGGCAACTCCAACCTCGACCTGGCGGCGAAGGAACTCACCGACAAGTCGAGCCCGAACGACACCACTCCGGTGGAGCGGAAGATCGACCCGGCCAAGTGCTGGGACGTGCCCACCCAGCTCCCGGGCACCGTCACGGTCGCCGCGACCGGCGTGAAGAAGCTCAAGTCGTACTACTCCAACTACGGCAACGGCGTGATCGACGTGGCCGCGCCGGGCGGTGACCGCACCCAGATCCCCGAACTCCCCGCGAAGAACGGCAACATCCTCTCCACCATGCCGGGCGGCGACTGGGCCTACCTGGCGGGCACCTCGATGGCCTCGCCCCACGTGGCGGGCGTCGCGGCGCTGGTGAAGAGCGCGCACCCGACGAGCAGCCCGCAGGAGATCCAGTGGCTGCTGAAGAAGGACGCCGACAACCCGGGCTGCCCCCAGGGTGACGCGACGTGCACCGGTACTCCGCACGTCAACAGCCACTACGGCTACGGGATCGTCGACGCGCTGGACGCCGTCGAGCAGGACTGAGCGAGCGGCACCGGGGCCCGTGTCAGCGGGCCCCGGTGGCCGGTGCCGCCGTCGTCCGCAGCACGCCGTCGGCCAGCAGCCACTGGGCGGCGAGATAGCCGGCCATGATGCAGAACTGCGGCGCGGGTGGCTGCGGCCAGTGCGCGATACCGCTCGCGATGAGGGTGTCGGACGCCAGGAAGAGCAGGCCGCCGAGCAGGGCACGCGGCCCGGCCCGCAGCGCGCCGTACGCCATCGCGGTGAGCAGCAGGCTGTACCCGGCGACCGGCCCGCGCAGATCGGCCGTCAGATCCGGCCACAGCAGCGCCACGGTGCCGAGCCAGGCCACGGCGTATCCGGCGGCCACCGCGGCGAGCGGCCACCGGCGGCCCCACTCCGGGGCGGCGCCCCGCCGTACGAACAGCACCAGATAGCAGACGTGTCCGGCCGCGAAGGACGCCATGCCCACGAGGAAGGCGGTGTCGCCGCCCACTTGGAGCAGCGTGTCGCCGCCGCACCCGAAGAGAAGCGCGGCGGCGAGCAGTACGGGGCCGCCGCGCGCGAGCACGTATGCGGCGAGCACCGGCATCAGGGCCGGCTTGGTCGCCACCTCCACCGTCCCGGCCCCGGCGAGCAGCGCGCCGAGGTGGACGGCGGCCAGCAGCCCGAAGGCGGCGAGGAGGGCGCGGGCCGCGGTGGTGCGGCTCATACGGCGGACGTCTCGGTGCCCGGCACCGGGGCGGCGGCCTCACCGCTCCGTGCGGGCTGCCAGCCGGGTCCCCGGAAGACCCGCCCGGCGCGCTCGCTCCAGCTGCCCGCGGCCCGTACGTCGCGCGCGATGGCCGCGTACTCGTGCGTGGCGACCCGCAGCGGGTTGAAGGTGTCGATGTTCTTCGTCAGCCCGAAGACCGGCCGCTCGGTCTCCGGTACGAAGGAGCCGAACAGCCGGTCCCAGATGATCAGGATGCCGCCGAAGTTCCGGTCCAGGTAGCCGCCTTGGGAGGCGTGGTGGACGCGGTGGTGCGAGGGGGTGTTCAGCACGTACTCGAAGGGGCGCGGCAGCTTGCCGACCCGCTCGGTGTGCACCCAGAACTGGTACACGAGGTTCACCGAGGAGCAGAAGGCGACCGCCGCCGGGTGCACGCCGAGCGCGATCATCGGTACGTAGAACGGCCAGACCGTCCAGGTGGTCCAGGGCTGGCGGAGCGCGGTGGTGAGGTTGAACTTCCGGCTGGAGTGGTGCACCACGTGGCAGGCCCACAGGATGCGGATCACGTGGTGGCCGCGGTGCGACCAGTAGTAGAAGAAGTCCTGCGCGAGCAGCATCAGGGGCAGCGTCCACCACAGCACAGGGATGCGCAGCGGCGTCAGCTCGTAGACCGCCACGTAGATCGCGACGATCGGGATCTTCCACAGCGCATCGAAAACCAGGCTGCCGAGCCCCATGCCGATGCTGGTGGCGGCGTCCTTCGTCTCGTATCCGGCGGCGTCCTCGTCCGGGTGCAGCCGGTAGCTCACCATCTCCAGGACGGTGAGCAGGACGAAGGCCGGTATCGACCACAACACGACATCGGGCAGGTGCGGCATGCGGGCACCATAGAACGGCGTACAGGGGCTCGGCCAGAGGTTGTTACCAACGAGTATCAAGAAATGTTACCGGCGGTACGCTCACGGGGTCCGGGCCCGCGTCACTCCCCCACCCCCACGAACGGGAAGTCGAAGCCGGTCAGCCAGTGCCGGCCGGTCTCCCGGGCACGCCGCCAGGACGCCTCGACGGGCGCCTGGTTGCGCGGCTGCCCCAGGTCGTCCGGCGTCGGCCCGATGCGGCGCGCGAGCGGCGCGAGCCGCCGCTTGTCGAAGCCGAAGACCTCGGCGGCCGACTCGCCCAGCATCCGGCGGGTCTCCCCCACCGGGATGTCGTGGAAGGCCCGGCGCAGCCACTCCCCCGTGTGCGGCCACGTGCCCTCCGGGTGCGGGAAGCCGGAACCCCACAGGATGTTGTCCACCCCGATCTCGTACCGCTGCGCCAGCTCGCGGCGCTGCGGCGCGGCGGCGCACACGAAGACCTGGCGGTCGAGGTACTCGTGCGGGGACCGCTTCAGCGCGGCGAACGGGGAGCACTTCTTGCCGCCGCGCGCGCCGAGGTAGAGCCGGTCCATGTGCCACAGCAGGTTCGGCAGCCACCAGCAGCCGGCCCCGGCGACCCCGAAGCGCAGCCCCGGGTGGCGTTCGAAGGCCCCGGACCACAGCAGGAACCAGAGCGGGCGGGCCGGCCACCAGGCGGCCTCGGACAGCTCGATGCCGAGGTGGCCGCCGTACTCGTGGCGGGGCGCGGCCCCCGCGTACGTGAGGACGGGCATCGCGGTCTCGGCGGCGGCCGCCCAGACGGGGTCGTACCGGCGGTCGTGGAACGGCGCCCCATCGGCCCACGTTGCCGGGATCAGCAGCGCGCCGAGCCCGGACTCCCGGGCCCGGTGGATCTCCGTGACCGTCTCGTCCACCTCGCCGGTGACGGGCAGCGCGGCGACGCCGCAGTGCCGCTCGGCGTCGGTGGCGCAGAACTCCGCGAGCCAGCGGTTGTACGCCCGGGCCCCCGCCATGCCCAGTTCGGGGTCCTGCCCTTCGGTGGCGTCCAGGCCCGCCCCGAAGGGTGCCGCGACACCGCCGTCCACGGGGTCCGTGTCGGGCAGTACGACCTCGGCGGCCACCCCGTCGCCGTCCAGCTCCTTGGCGCGCCGTGCGGGGTCCCAGCCGCCGCGCAGGCCCTCCTCGTTGTCCTCGTGCCACTTCATGGCGGAGGTCTCGTTCCGTATGCCGCGCCGGGCCGTTCGGGCGCGCCGGGCGTCCCGCTGCCCGAGGAAGTCGTCGAAGGCCCGGTGGTGCCCGGCCTCCAGATAGGGCCGGTACCGCTCGGCGGGCAGCCCGGCGTGGCAGTCGGCGGAGATGATCAGGTACGGGTCGGTCGGGTCCGTCATCGCGGCTCCTCGGTCGGTTCGGAAGGAAGCGTTCGAGGTGGTGCGCGTACGTGTCGTGCCCGTGCTGGAACAGGGTTACAGCGCGACCCCGCAAGAGGTAAAGAGACGCGCATCGGTCAAAACATGGATACCCAAGGACTCTGACGCCCTTTCAGGAAAATGAGGCGTACGGGGCGCACGATGCCCGAATCATCCCCAAGCGCGCATCCATCCGCCCCCACGGGGCATCGCTGTCAGTGCCGGCCCGTATCCTCATGGACCATGCTCGAAGACCGCACGGCAGCCGACCGCCCGCTCTCCCCGGAGATCGTGCGGCAGCCGGCCCCGCAGGAGGAACAGGCCGACTGGCCCAGCGCGTACCCGGAGGGGTATGCGGTGGTCGACGTGGAGACCACCGGCCTGGCCCGCGACGACCGGATCATCTCTGCCGCCGTGTATCAACTGGACGCCCGCGGCGAGGTCCAGGACCGCTGGTACACCCTCGTCAACCCCGAGCGCGACCCCGGCCCGGTCTGGATCCACGGCCTCACGACCGAGGTGCTGGCGGGCGCCCCGCTCTTCCCGGAGATCGTCCCCGAGCTGTCCCGCCGCCTGGACGGCCGCGTCCTCGTCGCGCACAACGCGATGTTCGACTGGTCGATGATCGCCCGCGAGTACGCCCGCGCGAAGGCCCAGGCACCCGTCCGCCAGCGGCTGTGCACGATCGCGCTCTCCAAGGAGCTGCGCCTCCCGCTGCCCAACCACAAGCTGGAGTCCCTCGCGGCGCACTACGGCGTCGTGCAGGAGCAGGCGCACCACGCGCTGGACGACGCCCGCGTCCTCGCCGAGGCGTTCCGGCCGAGCCTCCGGCTGGCCGCCGAGGGGAACCTCCGGCTGCCGCTGCTGGCCTGCCAGCCGCTGACCGAGTGGACCGACGCGCCGCGCCCGCCGGCGCAACGCTCCGGATACGGCTCGCCGTACCGCCCGACGACCTGGCGCCCCTCCCGCAAGCGCCCGGCCTGCCCGTATCCGAACCCCGGGCGGTACGAAGCGGGCGGCCGGCTCATGCAGGGGATGCGGGTCGCCTTCTCCGGCGACACCTCGGTGGACCGCGAGCTGCTGGAGGACCGCGCGATCGAGGCCGGCCTGCACGTCGCGACCAGCGTCTCCCGCCTGACCAGCCTCCTGGTCACCAACGACCCGGACTCCCCCACCTCCAAAACCGCCAAGGCCCGCTCCTTCGGCACCCCGGTCATCGACGAGCCCGCCTTCATGCAACTCCTCCAGGACGTCGCCCCGGCGAAGCCCTGAGGGCCCCGCAGGGGCCTTCAGGGGCGCGGGGAACTGCGCGAGCAACCACGACGGCGAGGCAGCCGGGTGAACCACCGCAACACACCCGGACGGGACTGGCCCGCCGGAAAACCGCGTCCCACTCTGGGGCGCATGGCACGTTGCGAGGTCTGCGGAAACGACTACGGCATGACGTTCGAGGTGCACGCGCAGGGCGCCGTGCACGTCTTCGACTGCTTCTCCTGCGCCATCCACCGCATGGCGCCCATCTGTGAGCACTGCCGGTGCCAGGTCATCGGCCACGGCGTCGAGGCGGACGGCCACTGGTACTGCTGCGCCCACTGCGCCCGCGCGGAGGGGAACGTGGGCATCGTCGACCGGGTCTGAGACCCGGGCGCAGGCGCCCAAAGCCTGACAGGTACCGTCAATACCGTGTACCGCTTCCTGTTGTCCCGGCAGTGGGTGATCCTCACCCTCTTGGGCCTCGTCCTGATCCCCGTCATGGTCAAGCTGGGCTACTGGCAGCTGCACCGCCATGAGCACAGGGTCGCGCAGAACGCCCAGATCGCCGAGGCGCTGCAGGCGAAGCCGGTGCCGGTCACCGACCTCGCGAAGCCGGGGCGCGACCTGCCGGAGGCGGACCGCTGGCACCCGGTGAAGGCCACGGGCCGGTACGACACCAAGGGCGAGGTCGTGGTGCGCAACCGCACCGCCGCCGACGAGCAGACCATCGGCTACTACGTCCTCACCCCGCTGCGGCTGACCGGCGGCGGCACCGTCCTGGTCAACCGCGGCTGGATCGCGCCCAGCGGCGGCGCGCTCACGACGTTCCCCGATGTGCCCCCGGCGCCGAAGGGGACGGTCACCGTCACCGGACGGGCGATCCCCGACGAGACCACCGCCGAGAGCGGGATCAAGGACACCAAGGGCCTCCCCGACCGCCAGGTCATGCTGATCAACAGCAAGCAGGCGGCCGAGCGGCTGCACCGCCCGGTACTCGGCGGCTACATCGAGCAGACCGCCCCCGAGCCCAAGGGCGGCAAGCCCGAGCTGGTCCCCGAGCCGGACCACGACAGCATCGGCCCGCACATGGCGTACGCCGTCCAATGGTGGCTGTTCGCCGCCGCCGTACCGGTCGGCTGGGTGATTCTCGTACGCCGCGAGCGCCGGGACCGCGCCGCTGCCGCCGCCACGGCCGACGACTCCGCCGCCCCGGCCGAACCGGAGCGGCCGCAGGAGACGGCCGGTTCTGCGGCCAAGGCGGCCGCGGCCAAGGACTAGCCCCGGCATAGCCACCTGCCCCACCGGGCAGTCGTCACAGCGTGCACCCACCTATCGAGGACTACGCGCTCATCGGGGACCTGCAGACCGCCGGGCTCGTCGGCCGCGACGGCTCCATCGACTGGCTGTGCCTGCCCCGCTTCGACTCCGCCGCCTGCTTCGCCGCTCTGCTCGGCAACCGGGACAACGGCCACTGGCGGCTCGCCCCCGCCGACCACCGCGCCCACAGCGAGCGGTCCTACCGGGGCGACTCGCTCGTCCTGGACACCGTCTGGACGACCGACACCGGGCGCGTGCGCGTCACGGACTTCATGCCGCAGCGCGACCGCGCCCCCGACGTCGTCCGCCTCGTCGAGGGCCTGGAGGGCAGCGTCGAGATGCGCGGCGTCCTGCGGCTGCGCTTCGACTACGGACGCGTCGTCCCCTGGGTGCGGCACGCCGGGGACTGCCGGGTCGCCGTCGCCGGGCCCGACTCCGTCTGGCTGCGCGCCGTGCCCGAGGTGACGACCTACGGCCAGGGCTTCAGTACCCGCTCCGACTTCACCGTCGAGGCCGGCGAGCAGGTCGCGTTCGTCCTCACCTGGCACCCCTCCCACGAGCCGCGCCCCGCCCGCATCGACCCGTACGAAGCGCTGCGCTGCACGCTGGACGACTGGGAGGAATGGTCGGCGCGGTGCTCGTACGACGGGCCGCACCGCGACGCCGTCGTCCGCTCCCTGATCACTCTGAAGGCGCTGACGTACGCGCCCACCGGCGGCATCGTCGCGGCCCCCACCACCTCGCTGCCCGAGGAGATCGGCGGCGTCCGCAACTGGGACTACCGCTACTGCTGGCTGCGCGACTCCACCCTCACCCTCAACGCGCTGCTCTCCGCCGGATACACCGAGGAGGCCGTGGCCTGGCGCGACTGGCTGCTGCGCGCGGTGGCCGGCTCCCCCGCCGACCTGCAGATCATGTACGGACTGGCGGGCGAGCGACGGCTCCCGGAGGCGGAGCTGCCCTGGCTGGAGGGCTACTCCGGCTCCCTCCCCGTCCGTATCGGCAACGCCGCCGTCGAACAGCTCCAGCTCGACGTCTACGGCGAGGTCCTGGACTCCCTGCACCTCGCCAAGGCCGCCGGAATGCCCGACAAACCGCACGCCTGGAACATCCAGCGCGCGCTGCTCGCCTTCCTCCGGAAGAACTGGCAGGAGCCGGACGAGGGCCTGTGGGAGGTCCGCGGCCCGCGCCGGCACTTCGTGCACTCCAAGGTCATGGCCTGGGTCGCCGTCGACCGCGCCATCCGCACCGCCGAGGAGCACCCGCACCTGAAGGCGGACCTGGACGCCTGGCGCGCGATGCGGGACGAGGTGCACCGCGAGGTGTGCGAGAAGGGGTACGACCCCGAGCGCGGGACGTTCACCCAGTACTACGGCTCGGAAGAGCTGGACGCGGCGACGCTCCTCATCCCGCGCGTCGGCTTCCTGCCGGGCGACGACCCGCGCGTCATCGGCACCGTCGACGCGGTCCGCCGGGAGCTCACACTCCCCCATGGCCCTAAGGGCATGGGAGGTACCCCCACCGGCCTGGTGCACCGCTACAGCACGCGGCGGGCCGACGGTCCCCACCACAAGACCGACGGGCTGCCGGGCCAGGAGGGCACCTTCCTGGTGTGCTCCTTCTGGCTCGCCGACGCGCTGTACCTCACCGGGCGGCAGAAGGAGGCCCGCGAGCTCTTCGACAGCCTCCTCGAACTCCGCACCGACCTCGGGCTGCTGGCCGAGGAGTACGACCCGGCGACCGGCTGCCAGCTCGGCAACTTCCCGCAGGCGTTCAGCCACGTCGGCCTGATCGGTACCGCCTTCACCCTGGCGGGGATGCTCAAGGCAGACTGATCCCATGGACCTTGGACTCACCGACCGTACGTACATCGTCACCGGCGCGACCCGCGGGCTGGGCCACGCCACGGCCAGTGCGCTCGTCGCCGACGGCGCGAACGTCGTACTCACCGGGCGCACGGAGGAAGCGGCCACCGACGCCGCGAAGCAGCTCGGCCCGCGCGCCCACGGCGTCGGCGCGGACAACGCCGACCCGGCCGCGGCCCAGCGCCTGGTGGACGCCGCCCGCGACCGATTCGGCGGCCTGGACGGCATCCTCATCAGCGTCGGCGGCCCGCCCCCGGGCAGCGCCGCCTCCAACACCGACGAGGAGTGGCAGGCCGCGTTCGACTCCGTCTTCCTCGGCGCGGTCCGGCTGGCCCGCACGGCCGCCCAGGCGCTCGGCGAGGGCGGCGTGATCGGCTTCGTCCTCTCCGGCTCCGTCCACGAGCCGATCCGCGGCCTCACCATCTCCAACGGACTCCGCCCCGGCCTCGCCGGCTTCGCCAAGTCGCTCTCCGTCGAGCTGGGCCCGCAGGGCATCCGCGTCCTCGGCGTCCTCCCCGGCCGCATCGCCACCGACCGGATGCAGCAGCTGGACGAGCTCTCGGGCGACGCGGAGGCGTCCCGCGCCCGCAACGCCGCGACGATCCCGCTGCGCCGCTACGGCACGCCGGAGGAATTCGGCCGCACCACCGCCTTCCTGCTCTCCCCCGCGGCGTCGTACGTCAACGGCGTCATGCTGCCCATCGACGGCGGCGCGCGGCACGGGTTCTGAACAGCCGGTACGTGAGCTCCCGCGCGGGCGTCAGCTGACCCGTTCGGCCCGGTGCCGGACGGCCCGCAGCCTGACCTCCGCCGGGAGTTCCGGCAGCCCCGTCGACTCGCGGGCGTGTGCCACCGCCTGCGTGCCGAGGAGCTCCACCACTCCTACCGGATCCGCGTGCGGTTCCAGCAGGAGCCGGGCCCGTACCCGGGGCTCGCGGCGCCGCCCCGTCAGATGCACGACGGCTCTGTGCACCCCTTCCGCGCTCTCCGCCTCGGCCGCGAGGACGTCTTCCAGGGCGCGCCCGCGCAGCAGTGCGCCCTCGCCGTCCCCGGTGTCGACCAGGACCTCGCGCAGCCGGCGGCCGCGGAACTGGGTCAGCAGCCACCAGAGGGCGAGCAGCAGCAGGACGGCGAGCGCGGCGAGCGCCACCGGCCACCACCAGCCCGTGCCCGTCCACCGCGTACGGTCCTCGGCCGGCAGCAGGACATCACCGGGCGCGGCCCACGGCCACCCCGCCGGCAGTCCGGCGCGCCACTCCGCCGGCAGCGCGCCGCCGAACAGCACCAGCCCGCCGGCGCCCAGCAGCACCAGCCCGGTCAGCCCGAGCAGCACACGGTTGACCGCCCGCCGTACCTGACGCATCGGCACCGCTCACCTCTTCCCCGGACGGCGTACGTGGACGGACAGGGCGAGCGGCCGGACCAGGCCGAGCCGCTCCAGGCCCTCGGCGAGCGCGGCGTCCACGTCGCCGCGCACCTCGTCCAGCTCGCGGAAGTGCGCGACGGCGCGCGCCCGCACCCGGCGGCGCGAAACCGTGATCCGTACGGACTGCACGCCCGCCACCTCCATGACGCGGTCACGCAGCACCAGCGCGGCGGCCGGGCGGTCCAGCCCGGCCCGTATGCCGGGCGTCGCGGGCCGCATCGTCAGGACGCCGCGCAGCCCGGGCGTCACCGCGAGCACGATCAGCCAGAGGCCCAGGGCCGCGGCGAGCGCCGCGGCGGCCAGCACCCAGGGGCTTTCCAGGGGGCGGGACGCCAGCTCGTCGGCGAGCCACCGGCGCCAGGCCATCGCCCGCTGCCCGGCCCGCACCGCGGCCACGTCGTACAGGAAGAGCCCGGCCAGCGCGAGCAGCACCAGCGCCACCAGCGCGGCCGGCACCCGCCGGGCCGACCAGAAGCGGCCGGCCCTGCCACCGCCGGTGCCGGAGGTGTACGCGGCGGCCGAGGCGGACTGCTCGGGCCCTTCCGGGCCGCCGGGTCCGCTCGGTGTCTTCTCCAGCGTCGGGAGCCGACGCGTCGTGTCCGGCTCGCTCATGTCCCGCGTCCCGTCGCACAGGTCACCGTACGTCTCATCGCACTCTCCCCTGCCCGGCCCGCTTGAGCTGCGGCGAGTGCAGGCGCGTCACCCGCACCGCCACCTCGGGCACCGTCATGCCCGCCAACGCCCATACCCGTTCGGTCACTTGCCGACGCACCGCGCCGCACTCCGCGCCGATGTCGCAGGGATACCCGAGCTCGACGGAGACCTGGACGTGTGCCTCGCCGAGGGTGTCCTGGCTGTTGTGCCGGCGCACCTCGACGGTGGCGCGGGCGTCATCGGGGCGGACGTCGCGGGGGCGGGTGCCGCTCTGCGGGGTGTCGCTCTGTGAGGTACCGCCCCGAGGTGTGCCCCGGTCCTGAGTGGCGTCACGGGCGGCCGGGTCGTCGGTGTACGGCGTGCCGGCGGCGTGTGCGCCGCTGTCGTCCCGCGGCACCCCGTCCGGTCCGCGCCGCAGCGCCTCCCGGGCCGCCTGGGCCGCGATCTTCGCGACCACCCGGTCGGCGACCCGTGTCGCTCCGCGCTGCCCCGGCTGGACGGCGGGCTGCGGGGTCGGTCCGGCCACGCCTCACCGCCGCCGGACGTCGCGTTCGCGGCCGCCCGCGCGGCGGAAGAACTCGCCGGGCTCCAGGTCCCCGTCCAGGAACCGCCCAGCCACGAACCCGACCGCGCCCAGCGCCGCCACCAGCAAGAAGGCACCGAAGCCGCCGAAGTACCCGGCGAAGCCCAGCGCCATGCCGGCCAACAGACCGGCCACGGCCATGCTCATCGTGCACTCCCTCGCTGCCATCCCGCCGGGATGGCGGTCGGACCACTGCCCTCGGACTGCTGTCGACCGTTACTGCTTCCGGGCCGCTGATGCTTCCTGGCCGCTATTGGAGCCTGGGCTCCTCTTCTTCCTCGTCCACTTCGTCCGGCAGCTTGACGTCGCTGACCGCGATGTTGACCTCGACGACCTCCAGGCCCGCCATCCGCTCGACCGCCGCGATGACGTTCTCCCGTACCGCCCTGGCCACCTCGGCGATCGCCACGCCGTACTCGACGACGATCTCCAGGTCCAGCGCCGTCTGCACCTCGCCGACCTCGGCCTTCACGCCGCGCGTGACGGACCGGCCGCCGGGCACCCGGTCGCGTACCGCACCGAACGTGCGGGCGAAGCCGCTGCCCATCGTGTGGACGCCCACGACATCCCGGGCCGCCATGCCCGCGATCTTCTCGACCACGCCGTCCGCGATGGTCGTGCGCCCTCGTGTCGCCGGGTCACCGCCGCCGCGCTTGGTCCCGAGGGTTTTGCGGGCAGCGCCCTCGCCCTGTGGCTGGCCGCTCTGTGCGGTGTCGCTCATCGCCATCGTCCCTTTCCGCGGAAGGAGCGGACGGAGCGGCACGGCCGGCGCCGCTCCGTGGCCCACATTAGGCGGGACCGGGGCAATGCGCCCCCGGGATACGCCGAGTGGATGAGGAACGACGCGGTCCCGCCCCTCGCGCACCGCCGCAGGGATACTTCCCGGTCAGGCGCCCCCGTTACTCCTCCGGCGTGCTGAGGCCGGCGTTACTCGCCCGCGCCCGCGAGGTCGCGGAGCCGGCGGCCCTGCGCCGCGCGTTCCGCCGCGCGCTGCTCGTCGAGCGAGCGCGTCGCGGCACCGGCCAGCAGGGCCTTGGTCTCGATGACGGCGTCCCTGGGCGCGGCGAGCAGCGCCGCCGCGAGATCCGTGACGGCGCCGTCGAGCTGATCGCCGGGCACCACGAGATTGGCGAGACCCGTGCGCTCGGCCTCTTCCGCGTGCACGTACCGCCCGGTGGCGCAGATCTCCAGCGCCCGGGCGTAGCCCACGAGATGGACGAGCGGCTTGGTGCCGGTGAGGTCCGGCACCAGGCCAAGGCTCGTCTCACGCATGGCGAACTGCACGTCCTGCGCGCACACGCGCAGGTCGCAGGCGAGCGCGAGCTGGAACCCGGCACCGATGGCGTGCCCCTGGACAGCGGCGACCGACACGATGTCGTTCCGCCGCCACCACGTGAACGCCTCTTGGTACTCGGCGATCAGCGCGTCCATCTCGTGCTCCGGGCCGCGCCCCATCTCCAGGAACGACGGCTCGCCCGCGAAGCCCTCGGGAGTGAATGCCTGCCGGTCCAGGCCGGCGGAGAAGGACTTGCCCTCGCCGCGCAGCACCACGACCCGCACACTCCCGGGCAGTTGCTGCCCCGCCTCGACCAGGGCCCGCCACAGGGCGGGCGACTGCGCGTTGCGCTTCGCAGGGTTGGTGAGGGTCACCGTGGCGACGGCGTCGTCAACGGTGAGCCGGACACCGTCCTTGTCGAGCAGGGTCAGGGAACTCATCGCGCGCCTCCGAGTCGGCCGTCGGCCACTGAACAGTAACCATGGAGTCTACTGAACAGTAACCACCCGGTCGATCGCTTCTTCGACCGGGTGGCACCGTCGGCTCTTCGGAGTCGCGGGCCGCCTCAGGTCAAGCCGAGGCGGCCTTCTTGCCCCTCGTGGCCCCGCCACGACCGCGCAGGACCACACCGGATTCGCTGAGCATCCGGTGCACGAATCCGTAGGAGCGGCCGGTTTCCTCGGCCAGCGCCCGGATGCTCGCTCCGGAGTCGTACTTCTTCTTCAGGTCTGCCGCGAGCTTCTCGCGCGCGGCGCCGGTAACCCGGCTGCCCTTCTTCAGAGTCTCGGCCACCCGTGCCTCCTCATGGGAAGTGCGCTCTGGACTCTCATGATCACCCCTCGCGCCCGTCCTGGCCACCCATTCGGCAAGGTCCGTAGGACATCGTTTGGCGCGCGCAGCGGCGCACGACCGCTCGGAATAACGCATTCCAAGGGCCTTACGTGGCCGCCTGCGCCGAGGCGTGCGAAGAAGGGCCAGGTCAGGGGGTGCGGGACGAAGTGCTGCGGAATCCGTAGCCGTCCGGCCCCGCCCGTCCGGCGCGCCGCGCCGGGTACGAGCCGTTCTCACTCAGATGATGGATCACCCGTCGGCCGAATGATCCATACCGCGTTGATCAAGATGCCCTACGGCCCGTGCCGCGCGGTGCCGGGCACCGCGGGCGGCCGGGCGGGCGCGGCACCGGGCGCCGCGGGCTATCAGGCGAGCGCCACCAGGTCCGCGTAATCCGGGCCCCACAGGTCCTCCACGCCGTCCGGCAGCATGATGATCCGCTCCGGCTCCAGGGCGTCCACGGCGCCCTCGTCGTGGGTCACCAGGACCACCGCGCCCTCGTATGTGCGCAGCGCCCCGAGGATCTCCTCGCGGCTGGCCGGGTCGAGGTTGTTGGTGGGCTCGTCCAGAAGGAGGACGTTGGCGGAGGAGACGACCAGGGTGGCGAGCGCCAGCCGGGTCTTCTCGCCGCCGGAGAGCACGCCGGCGGGCTTGTCCACGTCATCGCCCGAGAACAGGAAGGAGCCGAGGGTCTTGCGGACCTCCACGAGGTCCAGGTCCGGCGCCGCCGAGCGCATGTTCTCCAGGACCGTGCGGTCCGGGTCGAGCGTCTCGTGCTCCTGCGCGTAGTAGCCGAGCTTGAGGCCGTGACCGGGGGTGACCTGGCCGGTGTCGGGCTTCTCGGCCCCGGCGAGCAGCCGCAGCAGGGTCGTCTTGCCGGCGCCGTTGAGGCCGAGGATGACCACCCGGGAGCCCTTGTCGATGGCCAGGTCGACGTCGGTGAAGATCTCCAGCGAGCCGTACGACTTGGAGAGGCCCTCCGCGGTGAGCGGGGTCTTGCCGCACGGCGCGGGCTTCGGGAAGCGCAGCTTGGCGACCTTGTCGGACTGCCGCACCTCCTCCAGGCCCGAGAGCAGCTTCTCGGCGCGGCGGGCCATGTTCTGCGCGGCGACGGTCTTCGTCGCCTTGGCGCGCATCTTGTCCGCCTGGGTGTTCAGCGCGGCGGCCTTCTTCTCGGCGTTGGCGCGCTCGCGCTTGCGGCGCTTCTCGTCGGCCTCGCGCTGCTGCTGGTACAGCTTCCAGCCCATGTTGTAGACGTCGATCTGGGACCGGTTGGCGTCCAGGTAGAACACCTTGTTGACGACGGTCTCGACGAGGTCCACGTCGTGGGAGATGACGATGAAGCCGCCGCGGTAGGTCTTGAGGTAGTCCCGCAGCCAGACGATCGAGTCGGCGTCCAGGTGGTTGGTCGGCTCGTCCAGGAGGAGCGTGTCGGAGTCCGAGAAGAGGATCCGGGCCAGCTCGACGCGGCGGCGCTGACCACCGGAGAGGGTGTGCAGCGGCTGGGCGAGGACGCGGTCGGGCAGGCCGAGGCTGGCGCAGATGGTCGCGGCCTCCGCCTCGGCGGCGTACCCGCCCTTGGTGAGGAACTCCGTCTCCAGGCGCTCGTACTTCTTCATCGCGCGCTCACGGGTGGCGCCCTTGCCGCCCGCCATCCGGTCCTCGTTCTCGCGCATCTTGCGCAGGACCTCGTCCAGGCCGCGCGCGGAGAGCACGCGGTCGCGGGCGAGCACGTCCAGGTCGCCGGTGCGCGGGTCCTGCGGGAGGTAGCCGACCTCGCCGGAGCGGGTGACCGTGCCGGCGGCGGGGATGCCCTCGCCCGCCAGGACCTTGGTCAGGGTGGTCTTGCCCGCGCCGTTGCGGCCGACCAGGCCGATGCGGTCGCCCTTGGCGACACGGAACGAGGCGGACTCGATGAGGACTCGGGCGCCGGCGCGCAGCTCGAGACCGGAGGCGGTGATCACGGAAAGACTCCAGGGCGGGGTGGACGGC
>NZ_NHSG01000395.1:0-12750 GCF_020024005.1 Streptomyces purpurogeneiscleroticus | reverse complement strand
CCTGGAGGCCATGAAGATGGAGCAGCCGCTGAACGCGCACCGCTCCGGCACCGTCAAGGGCCTGACCGCCGAGGTCGGCGCCTCCCTCACCGCCGGCGCCGTCATCTGCGAAATCAAGGACTGACCGGCATCAAGGACTGAACGGTCGGCCGGTCCGGCCGACCGGTCCCGGAGGCTCCCGCACCCCACAGGTGCCGGGAGCCTCTTCCGTAACCGGGGGCACTCGCGTCGTACGGACAGTGGCATCCTGGACCCATCACAGCAGGGAGGACGGCGATGGCGACCGACACGGCGCAGGACACGGCCGCACGCCCCATGCGTGCCGACGCGCGCCGGAACTACGAGCGGCTGCTGGCGGAGGCGCGTACGGCCTTCACCGAGCGCGGCACGGACACCTCGCTGGAGGACATCGCGCGCCGCGCCGGTGTCGGCATCGGGACGCTCTACCGCCACTTCCCCAACCGCACCGCGCTGATGGGCGCCGTCTTCCAGGGGGAGGTGGACGCCCTGCTGTCCCGCGCGCGGGAGCTGGGGGACGCGCCGCAGCCCTGCGCGGCGCTCGTGGAGTGGCTGCGCGCGATCATCACGCACGCCAATACCTACCGCGGCCTGTCGCGCGCGCTGATGGCGGCGCCGGCCGACGAGAGCTCCGGGCTGGCGCGGTGCAGCCGGCCGATGCGGGAGGCGGGTGACGTGCTGCTCACCCGCGCTCAGCGGTCCGGTGCCGTGCGGCCCGACGTGGACATCCGCGACCTGATGCAGTTGACCAACGGCATCGCGCTGGCCGCCGAGGAGTCGCCGGACGACCCGGAACTGGCCGACCGGCTGCTGACACTCACGCTGACCGGCCTGAAGGCCGGCCGGTGAGCGACGGCGTACGAACCCTGCTGTGAGCGGCGTACGAACCCGCCTGTGAGCGGTGTACGAACTCGGTGGTGAGCGGCGTACGGAAGCACGTGCCGAGCGACTGGGACCCCGCGGTTACCAGTGCTCAGCGCCTGCGTGGCGCCAGGTCGGCGACCCGGCCGCCCTGTGGGTCGGCGGTCAGTGGGGTCGTGCGCAGCTGTGGCGCGGCGCCGGGCCCCGCCGTCGGATGGCTGCGGCGCTGGCCGGGCAGTGGTACCTCCCTTCTCGGCCCCCGGCGGTCGGCCGCCGGGGTGCCCTCCGCGCCTCCCTGGCCCTGAGCGGCCGCGGCCCCGCCGGCGACGGTGATCTGTACACCCTGGTCGGCCAGGGCCTGCAGTTCGGTCGCGGCACGGTCGTCGTGGCCGGGTGGCTCGTCGGTCACCAGGCGGGTGATGACGTCGGTCGGCACGGTCTGGAACATGGTGTCCGTGCCGAGCTTGGTGTGGTCGGCGAGGACGACCACCTCCGCGGCTGCCTGCACCAGCGCTCTGTCGACGCTGGCGGAGAGCATGTTGGAGGTGGAGAGTCCGCGCTCGGCGGTCAGGCCACTGCCCGACAGGAAGGCGCGGGAGACGCGCAGCCCCTGGAGGGACTGTTCGGCGCCGCTGCCGACCAGCGCGTAGTTGGAGCCCCGGAGCGTGCCGCCGGTCATGACGACCTCGACGCGGTTGGCGTGCGCCAGGGCCTGGGCGACCAGCAGGGAGTTGGTCACCACGGTGAGCCCCGGGACCCGGGCGAGCCGGCGGGCCAGCTCCTGTGTGGTCGTCCCCGCGCCGACGACAATGGCCTCGCCTTCTTCGACGAAGCCCGCGGCGAGATCGGCAATGGCCGTCTTCTCCGCGGTTGCTAGATGGGATTTCTGCGGAAAGCCGGATTCGCGGGTGAAGCCACCCGGCAGCACCGCACCGCCGTGCCGGCGGTCGAGCAGTCCTTCTGCCTCCAGTGCCCGCACATCCCGCCGTACGGTCACTTCTGAGGTCTGGACGACGCGGGCGAGCTCACGGAGCGAAACCGCTCCGTTCGCTCGCACCATTTCAAGGATCAATTGGCGACGTTCTGCAGCGAACACGAAACTGACAGTAACGCCAACGACCGTCTGTTTTCAGCAGGTTGCACCAATTATCGGAAGTTGTTCGTCTGCGGTACCCGCGAGTGATATAGGGCGGGCGTCCGTGCGAATGTGTTCGCGACGGACGCCCGGACTCACTCCCCGGCGGTCTTCCGCGTGTGCAACTGCCGTGCGACCTCGGCTATCGAGCCGGAGAGGGAGGGGTAGACCGTGAAGGCGCTGGCAATCTGCTCGACCGTCAGGTTGTTGTCGACCGCGATCGATATCGGATGAATCAGTTCGCTCGCGCGCGGTGATACGACCACACCGCCCACGACGATGCCCGTGCCGGGGCGGCAGAAGAGCTTGACGAAGCCGTCGCGGATGCCCTGCATCTTCGCGCGCGGGTTGCGCAGCAGCGGCAGTTTCACGACCCGGGCGTCGATCCGGCCGTTGTCGACGTCGGCCTGGCTGTAACCGACCGTGGCGATCTCCGGGTCGGTGAAGACGTTCGCGGAGACCGTCTTGAGGTTCAGCGGGGCCACCGCGTCGCCGAGGAAGTGGTACATCGCGATCCGGCCCTGCATGGCCGCGACGGAGGCGAGCGCGAAGACGCCGGTGCAGTCGCCGGCCGCGTACACGCCGGGGGCCGAGGTGCGGGAGACCTTGTCGGTCCAGATGTGGCCGGAGTCCTTGAGCTTGACCCCGGCCTCCTCCAGGCCGACGCCGGCGGTGTTCGGGATCGAGCCGACGGCCATCAGGCAGTGCGTGCCGGAGATCGTCCGACCATCCGAAAGAGTGACTTCCACGCGGTCGCCGACCCGCTTGGCGGAGGCGGCGCGGGAGCGGGACATCACGTTCATGCCGCGACGGCGGAAGACGTCCTCCAGGACGGCGGCGGCGTCCGGGTCCTCGCCCGGGAGCACGCGGTCGCGGGAGGAGACGAGGGTGACGCGGGAGCCGAGGGCCTGGTAGGCGCCGGCGAACTCGGCACCGGTGACGCCGGAGCCGACCACGATGAGCTCCTCGGGGAGCTCGTCCAGGTCGTAGACCTGCGTCCAGTTCAGGATGCGCTCGCCGTCGGGCAGCGCGTCGGGGATCTCCCGCGGGTGCGCGCCGGTCGCGATCAGTACGGCGTCGGCGGTGAGCGTCTCCTCCGTACCGTCGGCGGCGGTCACCGTGACCTTGCGGGAGCCGTCCGTGGCCTGGCCGGGCTCCAGCCGGCCGCGGCCGCGCACGACCCGGCCGCCCGCGCGGGTGACGGAAGCGGTGATGTCGTGCGACTGGGCGAGCGCGAGGCGCTTCACACGGCGGTTGACCTTGCCGAGGTCCACGCCGACGACGCGCGCGGGGCGGTCGATGTGCGGGGTGTCGTCCTCGACGATGATGCCGAGCTCTTCGTACGACGAGTCGAAGGTGGTCATCACCTCGGCCGTCGCGATCAGCGTCTTCGACGGCACGCAGTCGGTGAGCACCGAGGCGCCACCGAGGCCGTCGCAGTCGACGACGGTCACCTCCGCGCCGAGCTGGGCGCCCACCAGCGCCGCTTCGTAGCCGCCAGGTCCGCCACCGATGATCACGATCCGGGTCAAGGGATTACGCCTCGCGCTCTCGTTTCCGGCCCACCCAGCGCGGTTCCGGCCGGGGGTCCGGGGGTCGCCCCCCGGGGAGATGCAGTACGTACTCCATTGTCCCGCACGCTTCTCCCGCGGTCAGCGCGGGGGCCGCCGTACGGACCGCACGCCTCAAGACCGCAGGCCGGACGCCGTGGCCCCGGCGGATCCACGGGACGCGGCCCGCGCTCCCGTACTCTCTGACCCATGTCGCTCTACGCCGCCTACGCCGGCAACCTCGACGCGCGGCTGATGTCCCGCCGCGCTCCCCACTCACCACTGCGCGGCACCGGCTGGCTGAACGGCTGGCGGCTCACCTTCGGCGGGGAGCAGATGGGCTGGGAGGGCGCGCTCGCCACGCTCGTGGAGGCGCCACGCTCCCAGGTCTTCGTCGCGCTGTACGACATCGCCCCGATGGACGAGGAGTCGATGGACCGCTGGGAGGGCGTCGGGATGGACATATACCGCCGTATGCGGGTGCGGGTGCACACCCTGGACGGCGACGAGGCGGCCTGGCTGTACGTCCTGAACGGGTACGAGGGCGGGCTGCCCTCCGCCCGGTACCTCGGTGAGATCGCCGACGCCGCGGAGTCGGCGGGCGCGCCCCACGACTACGTGATGGAGCTGCGGAAACGGCCCTGCTGAGGGGCTGCCGGGGCCCGGTTCGTAGGAAGACACAAAAACGACCGCCGAAGGTCCGTGACGAGACACATCTACGCGCGTAGGCGATTACCGGCTACCCTCGTCCGCGTGAACGCATCAGTTACCCCGGACCTGGCGAGCGACCCCCGTACCGCCGCCGCCGACGCCGCCGACCGCCTGCGCGAGCTGACCGGCGCCGAGACCCACGACGTTGCCCTGGTCATGGGCTCGGGCTGGGCCCCGGCCGCCGAGGCGCTGGGCGAGCCCGAGCACGAATTCCTCATCACCGAGCTGCCGGGCTTCCCGCCCCCGGCCGTGGAGGGCCACGGCGGCAAGATCCGCTCGTACGCCCTCGGCGACAAGCGCGCACTGGTCTTCCTCGGCCGGACGCATTACTACGAGGGCCGCGGAGTGGCGGCGGTCTCGCACGGCGTCCGTACCGCCGTGGCCGCCGGCTGCAAGACGGTCGTGCTCACCAACGGCTGCGGCGGCCTGCGCGAGGGCATGCGTCCCGGCCAGCCGGTTCTCATCAGCGACCACCTGAACCTCACCGCCACCTCCCCCATCGTCGGCGCGAACTTCGTCGACCTGACCGACCTGTACTCGCCGCGGCTGCGCGCGCTGTGCAAGGAGGTCGACCCGACCCTGGAGGAGGGCGTCTACGCCCAGTTCCCCGGGCCGCACTACGAGACCCCCGCCGAGATCCGGATGATCCGCACGCTGGGCGCCGACCTGGTCGGCATGTCCACCGTGCTGGAGGCCATCGCCGCACGTGAGGCGGGCGCCGAGGTGCTGGGCCTGTCCCTGGTGACCAACCTCGCCGCGGGCATGACCGGCGAGCCGCTCAACCACGAAGAGGTGCTCCAGGCCGGCCGCGACTCCGCGACCCGCATGGGCAGCCTGCTCGGCCAGGTGCTCGGCAAGATCTGACACGTTCGGCACGGGACCGGCCGGTACGGCCGGTTCCCGCCGTCCGCGCCGGGCGCGGGGTATGGGTTACGCACCGGGCGCGCGCCGTCCCCGTACGCCTGGGGCACGCGCCGCCCCGTACGCCTGGGCACGCGCCGCACGCATGCGCCCGGGAAGGGAACCAGGGCGCACGCCGGCCCGTCCGTAGGGCACGCACGTCCCGGCCCCGTACCGCACCCGCACCGCACCCACAGGCACCTCTCACGCACCCACAGGCAGGAGCATCACCGTGGCAACCGTCCCCGAGGAGCTGGCCGGCCGGGCGAAGGTCTGGCTGGCCGAGGACCCCGACCCGGAGACCCGCGAAGAGCTGGCCAAGCTCATCGCGACCGAGGACACCGACGAGCTGGCGGACCGGTTCGCCGGCACTCTGCAGTTCGGCACCGCGGGGCTCCGCGGCGAGCTGGGCGCCGGCCCGATGCGGATGAACCGCACCGTCGTCATCCGCGCCGCGGCCGGCCTCGCCGCGTACCTCAAGGACCAGGGCCAGGGTGACGGCCTGGTCGTCATCGGCTACGACGCGCGCCACAAGAGCGCCGACTTCGCCCGGGACACCGCCGCGGTGATGGTGGGCGCCGGCCTGAAGGCCGCGCTGCTGCCCCGTCCGCTGCCCACGCCCGTGCTCGCCTTCGCGATCCGGCACCTGGGCGCCGTGGCCGGCGTCGAGGTCACCGCCAGCCACAACCCGCCCCGCGACAACGGCTACAAGGTCTACCTCGGCGACGGCTCGCAGATCGTGCCGCCCGCCGACGGCGAGATCGCGGCCCGCATCGCCGCGGTCGGCCCGCTCACCGACGTGGCCCGCCCGGAGACCGGCTGGGACGTGCTCGGCGAGGACGTCCTGCAGGCGTACCTGGCCCGTACGGAGGCGGTCCTGACCCCCGGCTCGCCGCGGGACACCCGCGTCGTCTACACGCCGATGCACGGCGTCGGCCGCGACGTCCTGGTGGCCGCGTTCGAGCGGGCCGGATTCCCGGCGCCGGTGGTCGTGGCCGAGCAGGCCGACCCCGACCCGGACTTCCCGACGGTCGCGTTCCCCAACCCCGAGGAGCCGGGGGCGATGGACCTGGCCTTCGAGGCGGCCCGTACGGCCGCTCAGGCCCCGGACATCGTCATCGCCAACGACCCGGACGCGGACCGCTGCGCCGTCGCCGTACCGGCCCCGGAGACGCCCTCCGGCTGGCGGATGCTGCGCGGTGACGAGGTCGGCGCGCTGCTCGCCGCCCATGTGGTCGGCTCGGGCGCGCAGGGCACGCTCGCCACGACGATCGTCTCCTCCTCGCTGCTCTCCCGGATCGCCGCGGCGGCCGGCCTGCCGTACACCGAGACGCTGACCGGCTTCAAGTGGCTGGCCCGCGTCGACGGCCTGCGGTACGCCTTCGAGGAGGCGCTGGGCTACGCGGTGGACCCGGCCGGGGTGCGGGACAAGGACGGCATCACGGCCGCGCTGCTGATCACCGAGCTCGCGGCCGTCCTCAAGCGGGACGGGCGCACGCTGACCGATCTGCTGGACGACCTGGCCGTGGAGCACGGGCTGCACGCCACGGACCAGCTCTCCGTACGTGTCGAGGACCTGTCCGTCATCGCCGACGCGATGCGCCGGCTGCGCGAGCAGCCGCCGGCCGCGCTCGGCGGGCTCGCGGTGGCCTCGGCCGAGGACCTGTCGCAGGGCACGGAGACGCTGCCGCCGACCGACGGCCTGCGGTACGCCCTGTCGGGCGCGCGGTCTGTCGCCTCGGGCCGGGTCGTCGTCCGGCCCAGCGGCACGGAGCCGAAGCTGAAGTGCTACCTGGAGGTCGTGGTCCCGGTGGCGTCCCGGGACGGGCTCGCAGAGGCGCGGGTCGCCGCGGAGGCGGCGCTATCCGCGGTGAAGGACGACCTGGCGGCCGCGGCCGGGCTCTGACCGCCGGTGGGGCGGAGCCGGGGTTTTCCCCGTGCCCGCCCCTTCCCAGAACCGGGGGCTGCGCCCCTGGCCCCCTGATCGCCCTGGCGGGCTCGTCCTCAAGCGCCGGACGGGCTTGTTCTGCCGGACCGTGGCCCGACAGCCGCGCGCTTTCAGGGGCGCGGGGAACTGCGCGACCGGCCACGACGACGCGGCACCCGGGCTCCAGGAAGCACCGCCCACCCCCGCCCCCGCTGTTCGCTACAGCACGGCGAGCAGCACCAGCGCGACCCCGCCGACCACGATCGGCGCGATGATCTCGTACATCCAACGGACCGTGACGGCCCCCTGGGCCGTCTCCCGGCCGGAATTCCGCTCGCGCAACTCCCGCAGCTCGTCCAGCGACTGATCTGCCGACGCACGCCGCACCTCGACCGGCTCGTCGCCGCGCCCAGCGGCCCGCGCGGCCCGCGCCGACGCGCGGTTCGCCCGCTTGCGCTGCCGCAGCGAGACCGGGATCGACCAGAGCTGGTACTTCTTGTCGCCCGCGAACACCTCGCACGAGAAGGACGCGCGCAGATCGTCCACCGCGGCCCAGGGCAGCACGATCGTGCGGAAGGGGTTCCGTACGGTGAGCCGGTCCTCGTTCGCGCGGACCACGGGCCGCAGCGTGAACGCGGCCACCAGCGGCACGGCGAACAGCAGTCCGGCCACCGCCAGCAGCCGGGTGCGCGGGGTGCCGTGCACCAGCGCGTCAATGCTCAGCCAGGCGAGCAGCGCGAGCAGCAGGACGCCGCCGACGAGGGCGGCGGGCGACCGGTAACTGCGGTCCGCGTAGGACTGCGCGGGCGTACTGGAGGAGTTGTCCGGGCTCGTCATAGGGGCGATTGTGCCCGAGAGTCCGGCATTCGGACGTTGCGGTCCGGCATCGATGCACAACCGCCGGACGGCGGGGGTGTCCTGTCACTACGCGCGTAGATATGCTCCCCTCGTGACCATGCCCACCACAGTTCCCGCATACGGCAAAGAGGCCGCGGGGCGTCTGGCGACGATGGCGGACGTGACCGCCGACGACCGGGCGCTGCGCCGCTTCCTCCACGGCCTCCCGGGCGTCGACGAGGTCGGGCTGAACGCCCGCGCCGCCGCGCTCGGCACCCGCTCGATCAAGAACACGGCGAAGGCGTACGCCATCGACCTCGCCATCTCGATGATCGACCTGACGACGCTCGAAGGAGCGGACACCCCGGGCAAGGTCCGGGCGCTGTGCGCCAAGGGCGTCAGCCCCGACCCCACGGACCGCACCGTCCCCAAGGTCGCCGCGATCTGCGTGTATCCGGACATGGTGGCGACCGCCAAGGACGCGCTCGGCGCCTCCGGCATCCATGTCGCCTCCGTGGCCACCGCGTTCCCCGCGGGCCGCGCCGCGCTGCCGGTGAAGCTCGCCGACACCCGGGACGCGGTCGCGGCCGGCGCCGACGAGATCGACATGGTGATCGACCGGGGCGCGTTCCTCTCCGGCCGGTACCTGGAGGTCTTCGAGGAGATCAGGGCCGTGAAGGAGGCATGCGTACGCGAGGACGGCAGCGCGGCGCACCTCAAGGTCATCTTCGAGACCGGCGAACTCCAGACGTACGACAACGTCCGCCGCGTCTCCTGGCTCGCGATGCTCGCGGGCGCCGACTTCATCAAGACCTCCACCGGCAAGGTCGGCGTCAACGCCACTCCCCCGGTCACCCTGCTGATGCTGGAGGCCGTACGCGACTTCCACGCCCAGCTCGGGGTGCAGGTCGGCGTGAAGCCGGCCGGCGGCATCCGCACGTCCAAGGACGCGATCAAGTACCTGGTCATGGTCAACGAGACGCTGGGCGAGGAGTGGCTGACCGCAGACTGGTTCCGCTTCGGCGCCTCCAGCCTCCTCAACGACCTGCTGATGCAGCGCCAGAAGCTCGGTACCGGCCGCTACTCCGGCCCCGACTACGTGACGGTGGACTGATCGCCATGACTTTTGAGTACGCACCCGCGCCGGAGTCGCGCGCGGTCGTCGACATCGCTCCGTCGTACGGCCTGTTCATCGACGGCGAGTTCGCCGAGGCGGCCGACGGCAAGGTCTTCAAGACCGTCTCGCCCGCGAACGAGGAGGTCCTCTCCGAGGTCGCGCAGGCCGGGGCCGCCGACGTCGAGCGCGCCGTGAAGGCCGCGCGCAAGGCGTTCGAGAAGTGGTCGGCGCTGCCCGGTGCCGAGCGCGCCAAGTACCTCTTCCGGATCGCGCGGCTCCTCCAGGAGCGCTCCAGGGAGCTGGCGGTGCTGGAGTCGCTGGACAACGGCAAGCCGATCAAGGAGTCCCGCGACGCGGACCTGCCGCTGGTCGCCGCGCACTTCTTCTACTACGCGGGCTGGGCCGACAAGCTCGGCCACGCGGGCCTCGGCCCCGATCCGAAGCCGCTGGGCGTCGCCGGCCAGGTCATCCCCTGGAACTTCCCCCTGCTGATGCTCGCGTGGAAGATCGCCCCGGCGCTGGCCTGCGGTAACACGGTCGTACTGAAGCCCGCCGAGACCACGCCGCTCTCCGCGCTCTTCTTCGCGGACATCTGCCGCCAGGCCGGGCTGCCCAAGGGCGTCGTCAACATCCTGACCGGCGACGGCTCCACCGGCGCCGAGCTGGTCGCCCACCCGGACGTCAACAAGGTCGCCTTCACCGGCTCCACCGAGGTCGGCAAGGCCATCGCCCGCACTGTCGCGGGGACGGACAAGAAGCTCACCCTGGAGCTGGGCGGCAAGGCCGCGAACATCGTCTTCGACGACGCGCCGCTCGACCAGGCCGTCGAGGGCATCGTCAACGGCATCTTCTTCAACCAGGGCCACGTCTGCTGCGCGGGCTCCCGGCTGCTGGTCCAGGAGTCCGTCCAGGACGAGGTGCTGGACGCGCTCAAGCGCCGGATGCAGACGCTGCGTGTGGGTGACCCGCTGGACAAGAACACCGACATCGGCGCGATCAACTCCGCCGAGCAGCTCGGCCGCATCAAGGAGCTGGCCGCCGCGGGCGAGGCCGAGGGCGCCGAGCGCTGGGCGCCGGCCTGTGAACTGCCCGGCGAGGGCTACTGGTTCGCGCCGACCCTGTTCACCGGCGTCACACAGGCGCACCGCATCGCCCGCGAGGAGATCTTCGGCCCGGTGCTGTCCGTGCTGACCTTCCGCACGCCCGAGGAGGCCGTGGCCAAGGCGAACAACACGCCGTACGGCCTGTCGGCGGGCATCTGGACCGAGAAGGGCTCCCGCAGCCTCTGGATGGCGGGCAAGCTGCGCGCGGGCGTGGTCTGGTCCAACACGTTCAACAAGTTCGACCCGGCCTCGCCGTTCGGCGGCTACAAGGAGTCGGGCTTCGGCCGCGAGGGCGGTCGGCACGGTCTGGAGGCGTACCTCAATGTCTGATCGTCTGAGCGTCTTCAAGACCTACAAGCTGTACGTCGGGGGCAAGTTCCCCCGGTCCGAGAGCGGGCGGGTGTACGAGGTGACGGACTCCAAGGGGAACTGGCTGGCCAACGCCCCGCTGTCCTCCCGCAAGGACGCGCGCGACGCGGTGGTCGCCGCCCGCAAGGCGTTCGGCGGCTGGTCGGGCGCCACCGCGTACAACCGCGGGCAGATCCTGTACCGCATCGCCGAGATGCTGGAGGGCCGCCGCGACCAGTTCATCGCGGAGGTCGCGGATGCCGAGGGGCTGTCGAAGTCCAAGGCAGCGGCGCAGGTGGACGCGGCGATCGACCGCTGGGTCTGGTACGCGGGCTGGTCCGACAAGATCGCCCAGGTCGCGGGCGGCGCGAACCCGGTCGCGGGCCCGTACTTCAACCTCTCCACCCCGGAGCCGACCGGTGTGGTGGCCGTCCTCGCGCCGCGGGAGTCCTCGTTCCTGGGGCTGGTGTCGGTGATCGCGCCGGCGATCGTCACCGGTAATACCGTCGTGGTGGTGGCCGCCGAGAAGGCGCCGCTCCCCGCGCTGTCGCTGGGCGAGGTGCTGGCCACCTCCGACCTGCCGGGCGGCGTGGTGAACGTACTGTCGGGCCGTACGGCGGAGATCGCCGGGCCGCTGGCCGCGCACCAGGACGTCAACGCGATCGACCTCGCGGGCGTGTCCGGTGACGCGGCGGAGGCGACCGCGCTGGAGACGGCGGCCGCGGACAACCTCAAGCGGGTAATCCGTCCACAGGCTGTGGACTGGGCCGCCGATCCCGGGACCGGCCGCATGCTGGCCTTCCTGGAGACCAAGACGGTCTGGCACCCGATGGGCGTCTGAGGACGCCGCACGGCGCACAGGAGGGCGCCCACGGCCGTACGGACGGCCGCGGGCGCCCTTCCCGTACACGCCCGGTCTATCCCGGCAGGACCTGCGTCAGCTGGCCCACGACGGGCAGCTGGCCCAGCGACGCGCCGTTGGCCAGCGGGGCGGTCAGCACCGCCGTGCTGATCGGCTTGAAGTCGGCGATCTGGGTGCCGACGGCGTTGTTCAGCGGGTCGCTGCCGGTGCCCGCGAGGGGGTTCAGGCGGAGGTTCTTGACCGTGCCCAGGCCGCTGGAGGTGGCCTGCTCCAGGGCGCCGACCGTGGAGTTCGTGGCCGCCCGGATGTCCTCCAGGCTCGCCGGGTCGGACTTCCCGTCGGCGGCGGTGGCGGCCGGGGCGCCGACGGCGAGTGCGGCGCCCGCCACGGACACCGCCAGCCCGGCGCGCAGCAGCAGCCCGCGCGCGGTGCGGGTCTGGTGGGGAGGACGTGCGTGAGAGGCCATGAGCACCTGCCTGTGAATCGCGTGGCGGCGGCGATGCCGACCGCCGCACCGCCGCCGGTGTCCTGATCGTACGTAATGGGTCGGATGCGCAGAGTAGTTGACGGATGTGTCCACATTCCACCTTGTGCGGCCGGGGTAGCTCACACGGGCGAATGCGGGACAATGAGTGCCCGTGAGCTTTCTCCTCGGCGCACCGTCCGCCCGCGTCATCCTGCTGACCGGCCCCTCCGGCTCCGGAAAGTCCTCCCTCGCCGCCCGCACCGGCCTGCCCGTGCTGCGCCTGGACGACTTCTACAAGGAGGGCACGGACGCCTCCCTGCCGCAGCTCCCGGACGACGGCGGCACCGACTGGGACTCGCCGCTCTCATGGGACGCGGCCGCCGCGCTCGTGGCCGTCGAGGAGCTGTGCCGTACGGGCCGCACGGCCGTTCCCGAGTACGACCTCGCCAGCAGCTCCCGGGTCGGCGAGGGCAAGCTGGAGCTGGCGGGGGCGCCGCTCTTCATCGCCGAGGGCATCTTCGCCGCGGAGATCGTCGCGGCCTGCCGCGCGTCGGGCGTACTGGCCGACGCGCTGTGCCTGCGCGGCAGGGCCACCACGACCTTCCGGCGGCGGCTGCTGCGGGACCTGCGCGAAGCCCGGAAGCCCGCGGGGTATCTGGTGCGCCGGGGGCTGCGGCTGCTGCGCGCCGAGCGGTCGGTGGTGGCGCGGCAGACGGCCCTGGGCGCGTACGCCTGCGCGAAGCCCGAGGCGCTGGCCCGGATAGCCGCTGCGGACGGCGCCGGCGCGCGGACGGCATGAAGCGCGCGGCATACGGCGGGACCGTGCGGCGGACAGCATGAAAGAGCGGGAATCGGCAGACCCCCCGGCTGCCGGTTCCCGCTCTTTCTTCCCCCGTGTCCCCCTGCGGTCCCCCG
>NZ_NHSG01000394.1:0-4321 GCF_020024005.1 Streptomyces purpurogeneiscleroticus | reverse complement strand
TTCGGGGAGAGGGAGGGGCCCTGCCCACGGCGGACCAGGCACACTTGAGTCATGACGTCCGCCACCACGCCACCGCGTTCCCGTCCGCCCCGGCGCTCCCGCGCCCGCCGCATGGTGCCGCTCGGCATCGCCGTGTGGGTTGTCCTGGAGGTCTGGCTGCTCACCCTGGTCGGGCGGGCAGCGGGCGGACTGACGGTCTTTCTCCTGCTGGTGGCCGGCGTGGTGCTCGGCGGTTACGTCATCAAGCGCGCGGGCCGGCGCGCCTGGCAGAACCTGGCGGGCGCCTTCCAGCAGCCCGGCGCCGATCCCGCGAAGCCGGCCCCGGAGGCCGGCGGCGGCAACATGCTGCCGATGCTCGGCGGGCTGCTCCTGATGTGCCCCGGGCTGGTCTCGGACGCGGCGGGGCTGCTGTGCCTCTTCCCGCCCACCCGGAAACTCCTCCAGCGGCGCGTGGAGCGCCTGCTGGCCCGCCAGGTGCGGCATACCCCCGGCTCCTTCGGCGACGCCTTCCAGCAGGCGCGTATGCACGCTCCCGACGGCAAGGTCGTCCCGGGCGAGGTGGTCCGCGACGACGAGCCGCCGGCCCCGCCCCGCCAGGACCCGCCGCTGCCCCGCTGACGACACATGCGTCGAGGGCCGGTATCCCTGCCGCAGCAGGGATACCGGCCCTCGACGTGAGGTCCGCCGTCAGGCGGACTTCTTGTTGCTGTCGCGCGGGTGCACAGCGATGTTCATGGTGCCGGAGCGAAGGACGGCCAGCCTCTCGGCCAGCACCTCCTCGAGCTCCTCGCGGGTGCGCCGCTCCATGAGCATGTCCCAGTGCGTACGCGCGGGCTTGCCCTTCTTCTCCTCAGGGCCATCGCCATCCACCAGAAGTGCGGGAGCACCGCAAACCTTGCACTCCCACTCCGACGGAATCTCGGCCTCTACCGAGAAGGGCATCTCAAAGCGATGTCCCTTCTCGCATGCGTACTCCACCGCCTGGCGCGGGGCCAGGTCGATGCCGCGGTCGGTCTCGTAGCTGGTCACCACAAGTCGCGTGCCGCGAAGAGCTCGCTCACTCATGAATCGTGCCTCCCGGGCTTTGTCGCCCACAGGACAGGTGTCGCTGTCGTCGTCATCCGGTCAACGTCCGGTCGGCGGTGAAGATTCCCGAATCCGGGACCCAGGTCGCCCGTCGTGCCGCCCCTTGTTGTACCCACCAGCGCCCGGTTTGTCACATCTGGCAGCAGATGTCACCCGACGCTGTCCGAAGTTCAGCGCGCAGTAACGGTCCGCCTGGTGAGCCAAAGGCGTACACTACCGGGCCGCGTCCCACTTGCCTAAATCAGGTCGGGGACGCGATTTCCGGCCGCCGTCGCCGCGCGCCGCACGGGCACGCGGATGAGCAGGACAAATCCGATCAAGAAGAACGCCGCCAGCGAGGCGATCGCGTCGCGGTAGCTGCCCGTCATCTGGTAGGCGATCCCGAAGACCAGCGGCCCCAGCCAGCTCACGCCCCGGTCGCTGATCTCGTACGCGGCGAAGTATTCGGCCTCTTTTCCGCGCGGAATGAGATGCGAGTACAGGGAGCGCGAGAGGGCCTGGCTGCCGCCCAGCACCAGCCCGATCGCCACGGCCAGGCAGAAGAACCACCCGGGCGCGTGCGCGGGCAGGAAGTAGCCCGCCACGATCACCGCGGTCCACGCCACCAGCGACGCCAGAATCGTCCGTTTGGCGCCGTACCGCCGGGCCAGCCGGCCCATCAGCACCGCGCCCGCCGCCGCCAGCGCCTGTACCAGCAGCACCGCGACGATCAGCGTCGTCTGGTCCAGTCCCAGCTCCTCCGAGCCGTACACCGACGCCTGGGTGATCACTGTTTGTACGCCGTCGTTGTACACCAGGTACGCGAGCAGGAAGGTCAGCGTCAGCGGGTACCGGCGCAGGTCGCGCAGCGTCTCCCGGAGCTGCCGCAGGCCGCCTCCGGGGGCCGGGGACGCGGCCGTACGGAGCGGGCGGCGGTCCCGGAGCCGGCGCAGCGGTACGAGGGTGAACACCGCCCACCACAGGCCCGCCGACGCCAGGCAGATCCGGATGGCGTCCTCCTGCGAGACGCCGAAGGAGGCGTGGCCCGCGTACAGGACCAGATTGGCCACCAGGACCAGCGCGCCCGCCGCGTAACCGAACGCCCAGCCCCGTGAGGACACCGCGTCCCGCTCCTCGGGGGCCGCGATCTGCGGCAGGTAGGAGTTGTAGAGCATCATCGACACGACGAACGAGACGTTCGCGACGATCAGCAGCGCCCCGCCGAGCAGATAGCGGTCGCCGCCCAGGAAGAGCAGCCCCGTCGTCGCCGCGGCGCCCGTGTACGCGCACCCGCCCAGCAGCGGCTTCTTGCGCCCTGTGCGGTCGGCGACGGCCGCCGCCAGCGGCATCGCCAGCACCGACAGCAGCAGCGAGGCCGACACCGAGTACGCGTAGAACGACCCGGCCCGTACCGGGATGCCCAGCGGGTGGACGAAGCCGTGCGTGTCGGCCGCCGCCTTCGCCACGGACGTCAGATACGGCCCGAGGAAGACCGTCAGGACGGTCGTCGAGTAGACGCTGTTGGCCCAGTCGTACCAGTACCAGCCGCGCTGCTCGCGCCGCCGGCCGGCCACGTCCTTCGGCTCGGCCGGTTCGACAGCAGTGTCCACACCCACAGGTTCCCCCTTGCGCTCCCCGTCACGGCGGCGGAAGCGGTCGCGGTGCCGGTACCCGTGGGTCAGGTCAGGTCCAGGCGCCCCGCGCGGTCAGCACATCCCGCAGCGTGTCTATGTGATCGGTCATGATGCCATCTACACCTAGATCCAGGAGATCCGCCATCCGCGCGGCGTCGTTCACGGTCCAGACGTGCACCTGGAGTCCGAGCTGCCGGGCCGCCTTCAGGAAGAGCCGGTCCACCACCCGTAGGCCCGCGTGCCGCTCCGGTACCTGTACGCACACCGCGCTGCGCCGTACCGCGGCGCCCAGCAACCGGTCCAGCGGCAGGCTGCGCCCGTAGGAGCGCAGCCGCAGGCCCGCCACTCCACGGGTACCCAAAGAGGTGGCCAGCCGGCCGCCCGCGAGCTGCTGCGCCCGCCCGGCCCGCGCCTCCGAGAACGAGCCGACGCACACCCGGTCCCACGCCCCTGTACGGCGCAGCAGCGCCAGCAACGGACGCAGCGCCGGCTCGGCCTTCACGTCCACGTTCCAGCGCGCCTCCGGGAACTCCTCCAGCAGCTCCTCGAAGAGCGGCAGCGGCTCCCGGCCCGCCACTTTGGCCTGCCGCACGGCCCGCCAGGGCAGCGCCCCGATCCGGCCGCTGCTGTCGGTGACCCGGTCCAGGGTGGCGTCGTGGAACGCCACCAGGCGACCGTCCGACGTGGCATGCACGTCCGTCTCCAGATAGCGGTAGCCGCGCTCGACGGCACGGCGGAACGCGAGCGCGGTGTTCTCCAGGCCGTCCGCCGCCCCGCCCCGGTGGGCGAAGGCGAGCGGCGCCGGGTGGTCGAGATACGGGTGGCGGGGGCGCGGGAGCAGGGCGGTCACGCGGGCAGTATGGCGCGTGCTCCGCACAGAGGGGCAGCGGGGGCCGGCCCCGGCCCCCGAGGCGCGCGTCTCAGGACCCGCAGCCCGTGACCGTCTCCGGTGCCGCCGCCGGCTGCTCCCGGGGCGCGGACTTGCCGGTGACCACCCGGGACGGCTCGTCCAGGCCCTTGATCGCGAAGAGCCGCAGGAAGAACTGCGCCATCGGGCCGATGGCCAGTGCGTACACGACCGTGCCCACGCCGACCGAGCCGCCGAGCGCGAAGCCCGCGGCCAGTACGGTGACCTCGATGCAGGTGCGGACGAGGCGAATGGGGCGGCCGGTGCGCAGGTGCAGCCCGGTCATCAGCCCGTCCCGCGGCCCTGGGCCGAAGCGCGCGGAGATGTACAGGCCGGTCGCCGCGCCGTTCAGGGCGACCGCGGCGGCCAGTACCGGGACGCGCACCGCGAACGACGAGGACGCGGGCACGAGAGCCATCGTCGCGTCCATCACCAGGCCCAGCACGATCACGTTCGAGACCGTGCCCAGGCCCACGCGCTGCCGCAGCGGGATCCACAGCAGCAGGATCAGTGCGCCGGAGACGATCGTGACCGTGCCGATCGTCAGGCCGGTGTGTTCCGCGATGCCTTGGTTCAGCACGCTCCACGGCTCCAGGCCGAGGTCCGCGCGTACCATCAGCCCCATGCTCACGCCGTACAGCACCAGACCGACGTAGAGCTGGACCAAGGCATCGCGGAACACACCGGCCTGACGATCGGCACGGTCACGATCGTC